>NZ_JALKFY010000635.1:0-30410 GCF_023242985.1 Frankia sp. Mgl5
ATGGCGCCGACACCCACCCCACAATCAGATCGAACACACGTTCGACCATAAAGGTGTGTGCGCCACCCCGACAAGCGCGAACCCAACAAGACCACACCAAGTTCACATTCACCCAGGAAGATTTCTTGTTGAGAAGGGGCGGCGGACTCTAAGGAATGGTTGATATGTTTCGCTTAACGTAGTAGCAGCGAGTCGCCTACCGGGACCGCGGGTGCAATCTTTGTCGAGACTGTCAGCAGGGCCTGGAGACTGTGCACCGTCTCCGGAAGGAGCGCGTCTTGCATATCCCGTCACCACCCTCGGAGCGCCGATATCTTCCCGGTCGGGCTGAGCGTGGCCTGTCGCGTGCTGTCCGTCTTTGCCCTCAGCTTGTATATCGGATGGCTCAGCCTCAACGAAATCCTCGTCGTCGCCATCTTCGAGATTTTCGCCATTGCGATCGCGGCTCTGCCAGGTCAGGCGCCCAGCCCGGCGGCGCGGCCTTCGCCGGTTCCGGCGAGCAGTGCATGAGCGTGGGCGAGCACGATCGAGTCACTGTAGGTGTAGACCACCCGGCAGTCCGGGGCGATGCTCTGGGCGACCTCGTGCGGGTTCGGCGAAGTGGGAAGCCGGTGCCACCGTCAAGGAACCGGCTCCCCGCGTCCCGGGCGAGAAACCGGGTCACCGGTGCAGGAACGCACGGTAATCCGGTCCGAGGTGTGCGCCCGGGACCGGCGGATGAGGTGATGCCTCGCCTGCGCCACGACACCAGGCCAACACCGTTGGTGAGCGCCCGGTAGTGGTGGCCGTGGGTGACGGATTGTTGAGTGTCAGCCAGGGTTGCTTCGTAACAAGGTTGCGAAGATGAACCGGTGCCGACCGGCGGTAGCGCCGCACGGCAGCACGCCACCCGGGGTCCGACAGGTCCCGGCGCGGGCGGTGAATGTGGGGCGGGGGCTCGATGGGGGACGTACGTGCAACGGCACGAGGCAGGTGACGCACCGCCGACAGCGGGCGCGGGTCGGGACAGTACCGACGCGTGCCAGAACGTCGGCGAGCGCGAAGCCACCGGCACACGCCGGCACACCGGATCAGACCGGAACACAGGGTCAGACCGGAAGGCCGGATCAGACCGGAACACAGGGTCAGACCGGAAGGCCGGATCAGGCCGAAAGACCGGATCGGACCGGACGAGCGGATCGGACCGGGCAGCCACGCCAGGCCGGACAGCGACGACAAAGCGGAGCGCCGCGTCCGAACGGACAGCCACGCCAGAGCGGAAGACCGGGTCAAGCCGGAACACCGACTCGACCCGGAGAACCGGCGGCAGGAGCAAGGCGACCACCGGCGCGAGCCGGAGAGCCGCCGGCACAGGCGACGTGGTGACCGGCACCGCCGAGGACACCGCCACCGAGGTCCCCGGCAACGCGTCCGGAGCGGGCACCGACCCGGTGCCGAAGACCGGCGAAGGTCCCGGCGGCGCTGGTGAAGGTTCAGGCGTGGACGTGTCCGGGTCTTCGGGCCCGCTCCCGTTCGCTGCCGGGACGGACGTGCCCGTCGGGAGCGGTGCGGGCGAGGAGGTGATCGCGCGGACGCTGCCGTACGAGCGCCTCGGCACGCCGGGCTCGCCGATGCGGCCGGACAAGACTCTCGTCAGCTCCGTGGCTCGGACCAGTGCCACCAGCCAGAGCAGCCCCACCAACTCGGGCAGCTCAACCAGCACGGGCAGCCCCAACCGTTCGGACAGCCCTTTCCGCCAGCGGGCCTCTGCCGGCCTGGGCAGCCCCGTGAGCGAGGGCGGGGGCCCGGTTGGGAGCACCAGCGAGAACCCCGTCCCGGACGGGCCAGGGCCCGGAGCCGGGACCGAAGCCGGGGCCGGGGCCGAAGCCGGGGCCGCGGGCCCGGACGGAACTGCCCAGGCGCCAGAGGCCGGAGGCCAGGGGAAGGACGGCCGCCGCGGCGGGAATCACCGCGGCGGGACGGCTCGTCGAGGTAGGCCGCGCCGACGACGTCGCACCGTGCTCGGGATCGCCGCCGCCGCGATGGTCATCCTGCTCGGCGCGATCGGCCTGGTGACGCTCACCGGCGGCCCGGATTCGCGGCGTTCGGCCGATGCCCCGGCGGCGAGTCAGGCCCCGGATACGGCGAAGGCCCCCGGGGCGCAGCCCGCGCAGCCGCAGCCGGAGCCGGCCCCGACCGGGCCGGCGGCGCCGGGGGTGCGGTGGCCCTCCGGGGCGAACGGGAACCCGCCACTGGACATCCGCGCCTGGGAGGCGTGGACGGGGCGGCTGACGAACGTCGCGGTCGTCTTCACGAAACGTAATGACTGGAACCAGATCGCCTACGACAACTGGCCGATGTCGGACTATCCGCCGGGGTTGTACAACGGGCAGCTTTCCATCGCCCAGCCGCTGTTCCCGCGCTCGGGTGACGAGCGGACCTGTGCCCGGGGTCACTATGACGCCTACTGGGCGGCGTTCGGCGAGACGCTGACCCGTAACGGCCGGCCCGACGCCATCGTCCGGCTCGGTTGGGAGTTCAACGGGAACTGGTTCTGGTGGTATCCGCGGGACACCGCGACCTGGAAGACCTGTTTCCAGCGGGCGGTCACCCAGATCCGGTCGACGGCGCCGGCGGTGCGGATCGACTTCAACGTCAGCGCGCACCGGGACCGGATGCCGAACGGTGACGACGTGTGGGCGGCCTACCCGGGCGACGAGTTCGTGAGCATCGTCAGCAGTGACGCCTACGACTCCTACCCGCCGTCGCGCTCCACGGAGACCTTCGACCAGCAGTGCAACATCCCGTCGGGGGCGTGCACCGTGGCCGCGTTCGCGCGGGCGCACGGCAAGCAGTTCGCGGTGCCGGAGTGGGGGCTCGTCCGGGTGGACGGGAACGGTGGCGGCGACAATCCGCTCTTCATCGAGAAGATGCACGATCTGTTCGACCGGAACCGGGACATCCTCGCCTACGAGGCGTATTTCAGCACCGCCGAGGCGGACAACGTGCGTTCCTCGCTGATCAACCCGCCGCTGAACCCGATGGCCGCGCAGCGGTACCTGGAGCTGTTCGGTGCCGGAGCCGGCGGCAGTGGCAGCCCCGGCGGCCTGTGACCCGGGTGGTGACCGGTCCGGCCGTGATCTGAACGGCGGCCCGGTCCGGCCGTGACCCGGGCCGTGACCCGGGCCGGCTCGAGGAGCGTGGTGGCTGCTCCCCGCGCCGGCCCGGGTCACGGGCGGCCCTACCCCGTCATCTGGGCGTGGGCCCGCGTACCGGTCAGGCGGAGGCCTCGTACTCGGCCACGAAGGGCGTGTCGGCCTTGATCTTGCCCACGGTCTTGGCGCCACCGGGATCGCCGAGCGGCTCGTCCCGGCCGGGCAGGACCTTGGTGAAGAACTCCTTCTCGCTCTTCACGAAGGGGCGCTCGGCCTTGGGCACCTCCAGGTCGAGCATGATCGCGCCGATCGGGCAGGCGGACGCGCAGGCGCCGCACTCGGTGCACTCGTTGGGGTTGATGTAGAGCTTCCGGTCGCCCTCGTAGATGGCGTCGACCGGGCACTCGTCCAGGCATGCGGTGTCTTTGACGTCGATGCAGGGTGACGTGACGACGTAGGGCATCGGAATTCTCTTTCCTTCTTCTCACGGACGCCGGGCGTCCGGGGGAGGTCTCGTTACGCGGTCGGCCCCGTTACCTGGTCGGCCGAGCGGACAGGCTCAGGCCCGACCGGCCGGCACCGTCCAGGAGTCTTCGCCGGTGAGCAGTTCCTGCAGGTCACCCCGGCCGCCCGCGCGGGCGGTGGTGAGGCGCTCCTGGTACTGCTTGTCGAAGCTGGGCCGCTCCACCGCGCGGTACACGCCGATCGGCGCGAGCTCGGGGTGGGTGTCGGCGATCCGGGCGAGGGCGTAGGCGTAGGTCGGGCTGGTCGAGCGCGGGTCGTGGATCACGACGCCCTTCTCCGTCGACCGGCCGAACCTCAGGTCGCCGGTCTCGGTGTCGCGCACGATCGCCCACTGGCTGTCCGCCCCGAACAGGATCGGCTGACCGGCCTCGAGCCGGATCGGCCCGTCGGCCGCGGTGGGCTCGGTCGCGGAGGCCGCGGCCTCGTCGCGCGGCGCGACGTTGAAGGTCGGGCAGTTCTGCCGGATCTCCACCAGCGCCGCGCCGTCGTGCGCGTGCGCGGCGGCGAGGATCTCCAGCATGTGCTTGCGGTCGGTGTCGACCGTGCGGGCGAGGAAGGTCGCCTCGGCACCCAGGGCCAGCGCGGCCGGGTTGAACGAGTGGTCCAGCGAGCCGAACGGGCTGGACGGGGTGACCGTGCCGGGCTTCGTCGCGGGCGAGAACTGGCCCTTGGTCAGACCGTAGATCTGGTTGTTGAACATGACGATCTTGAGGTTCACGTTGCGGCGCAGCGCGTGGATCAGGTGGTTGCCACCGATCGACAGCGAGTCGCCGTCACCGGTCATGACCCAGACGGACAGGTCCGGCCGGTTGATCGAGATACCGGTCGCGATGGACGGCGCCCGCCCGTGGATCGAGTGGATGCCGTAGGTCTCCAGGTAGTACGGCAGCCGGGACGAGCACCCGATGCCGGAGACCACCACGAAGTTCTCGCGCGGGATCCCGAGGGTCGGGAGCAGGTTGCGCATCCCGTTGAGGATGGCGTGGTCACCGCACCCCGGGCACCAGCGGGCGTCCTGCCCGGTGGAGAAGTCCTTCGCCGTGAGCTGCTTGCCTACCGCGTCCGAGCTGGTCACTTGCCCGCCTCCGAATCCGATCCGAGCTCGCTGCGGCCCAGCTCGCTGATGCCGAGCGTGCTGGCGCCGCCCGCGGCCTTGATGTCCTCACTGGTGATCTCGGTGTCGCCGAGGTCGGCACCGTGCACGAGCCGGGTGAACACCGCGGCCAGCTCGACCGCGCGGAAGGGAAGCCCGCGGGTCTGGGTGTAGCCGACGGTCTCGACCCCGCACTGCATCCGCAGCAGGCCGGAGAGCTGGCCGAGGTTCATCTCGGGCACCAGCACCGTGTCGTAGGACGACAGCACGGCCGCGAGGTTCGCCGGCAGCGGGTTGAGGTAGCGCAGGTGCGCCTGGGCGATGGCCAGCCCCTGGTCACGGACGAGCCGGCAGGCGGCGCCGATCGGCCCGTAGGTCGAGCCCCAGCCGACCACCAGCACCCGGGCACCGAAGCCGGGCGCCCCGCTCGGGTCGTCGACCTCCAGCGCCGGCACCTTGACGCCGTCGACCTTGTTCTGGCGGGTGCGGACCATCAGGTCGTGGTTGTCCGCGTCGTGCGAGAGCTCGCCGCTGCCGTCGGCCTTCTCCAGACCACCGATGCGGTGCTCCAGGCCCGGGGTGCCGGGGATGGCCAGCGGGCGGGCGAGGGTGCGCGGGTCGCGGGCGTACGGGTGGAACGCCGGCTTGCCGTCCTTGCCCACGGCGTTGGGCGCGGTGGCGAACTCGATGCCGAGCTCGGGAAGCTCCTCGACCGACGGGACCTTCCACGGCTCGCTGCCGTTGGCGATGTAGGAGTCGGACAGCAGGATGACCGGGGTACGCCGCTCCAGCGCGATCGACGCCGCCTCGAACGCGGCGTCGAAGCAGTCCGCGGGCGACTGCGCGGCCAGCACCGGCAGCGGGGCCTCGCCGTGCCGGCCGTAGAGGGCCTGCAGCAGGTCGGACTGCTCGGTCTTCGTCGGCAGACCGGTGGACGGGCCACCGCGCTGCACGTTGACGATGACCAGCGGCAGCTCCAGCGAGATCGCCAGGCCGATCGCCTCGGACTTGAGCGCCATGCCGGGGCCGGAGGTGACGGTGACGCCCAGCATGCCGGCGAACGAGCCGCCGATCGCCGCGCCGATCGCCGCGATCTCGTCCTCGGCCTGGAAGTGGCGGACGTCGTGCGAGGTGAGCTTGCTCAGCTCGTGCAGGACGTCGGTCGCCGGGGTGATCGGGTACGCGCCGAGGAACAGCGGCATCCCGGCCTGGTGCGCGGCGGCGACGAGACCGAAGGCGATGGCCTTGTTGCCGCGCATGTGCCGGTAGGTGCCCGGGGGCAGCGCGGCGGGCTTCACCTCGTAGGAGACGGCGAACGCCTCGGTGGTGTCGCCGTAGTTCACCCCCGCCTTCAGCGCCGCGAGGTTGCCGGCGAGGATCTCCGGCGGCTTCTTGGCGAAGCGCTTCTCCAGGTAGGCGACGGTGCTGTCGGTGCCCTGGTTGAACATCCAGGAGACCAGGCCGAGGGCGAACATGTTCTTCGTCCGGGCGGCGTCCTTGCGCTTGAGGCCGAGGCCCTCGGTGGCGCCGACGGCGAGCCCGGTCAGGTCGACCGCGTGCACGATGTAGTTGCCCAGCGAGCCGTCGGTCAGCGGGTCGGAGTCGTACCCGGCCTTCTCCAGCGAGCGCACGTTGAACGCGCCCGAGTCGACGATCAGGACGCCGCCGGGACGCAGGTCCTTCAGCGTCGCCTTCAGCGCCGCCGGGTTCATCGCGACGAGGACGTCGGGCTGGTCACCCGGGGTGGTGATGTCGTGGTCGGCGACGTGCAGCTGGTAGCTCGAGACACCGCCGACGGTTCCGGCTGGCGCCCGGATCTCGGCCGGGAAGTCCGGCAGCGTGGCGACGTCGTTGCCGGCCTCCGCGGCCTGCGCGCCGAAGCGGTCGCCGGTGAGCTGCATGCCGTCGCCGGAGTCGCCGGCGAACCGGATCACGACCCCCTTGAGGCGGCGTACCCGCGATTCAGGCTGTTCGAAGAGCTCGGTTGTCATCTCGAACCTCGTCTTGGATGGGGGTGCTCTGGGAAAGGGAGCGGACGCGCAGGACAGCGCGGGCCACCAGATCCGCGGCGGTGCGGATCTCCTCCGTCGTGGTGGCGCGGCCCAGGCTGAAGCGCAGGCTCTCCCGGGCCTCGGTGGCCGTGCGGCCCATGGCGAGCAGGACGTGGGACGGTTCGTCCCCGCCACCGCTGCACGCCGAGCCGGCCGAGATCGCCACGCGCGGAACACAGGCCTGGACCTCGTCGGCACCGGCGCCGACGAAGCGGAGATTGACGGTGTTCGGCAGCCTGGCGCGGTCCGGGCCGTTGAGCTCGACGGCTCCGGGCCCGAGCCGCTTCGCCAGGTTCTCCGTCAACAGCGCAGTCAGCAGCGCCGTCAGCTCGCCCTGGTGCCTGCCGTCGTCGGCCATCGACTCGGCCGCGATGCGGGCGGCCGCTCCGAAGCCGGCGATCCCGGCGGTGTTGAGGGTGCCGGCCCGCAGGCCGCGTTCCTGGCCGCCGCCGTGCACCCTGGGCGCGAGGCGTGGCCAGGCGTCCTTCGACGCGATCAGCGCGCCGACACCTTTGGGGCCGTAGAGCTTGTGCGCGGACGCGACGGCCAGGTCGACGCCCGTCTGCTCGAGCTCGACCGGGATGCGGCCGAGGGCCTGGGTGACGTCGCACAGGAGCAACGCCCCGGCGGAGTGCACCGGTTCGACCAGTGGCCGCAGGTCGTTCACGGCCCCGGTCTCGTTGTTCGCCGCCATCACCGCGACCAGCGCGACGTCCGGCCCGAGCCGGCGCCGCAGGTCGTCGACGTCGATGGTGCCGTCCGGGTGGACGGCGATCCGCTCGGCGACTGTCGCGTTGGCCGCCGCGGCTGCGTCGGCGGCGCCGAGCACCGCGGGATGCTCGGTGGCGCCGACGAGGATCCGCCGCCGCCCCGGCTCGGCGGTGGCGAGGACCCCGCCGATCGCCAGGTTGGCGGCCTCGGTCGCCCCGGAGGTGAACACGACCTCGCGGGGGCGGGCGCCGGCGAGCGACGCGACCTCGCGCCGGGCCCGCTCGACGATCCGCGTCGCCTCCTGGCCGGGGGCGTGCTTGCTGGCCGGGTTGGCGAACCGCTCGGTGAACAGCGGGAGCATCACCTCGACCACCCGCGGGTCGACGGGCGTGGTCGCGTTGTGGTCGAGGTAGATCACCGTGGCTCCCCGGAGCCGGGCCGCTGGCCGCCGCAGGACGGGCAGTGCGGGTCGCGCCGGGCCCGCAGCACCCGGAAGTCCAGGTCCCAGAGGTCGAACTGGAGCAGCTTGCCGGCCGCCGGCTCACCGAACCCGGAGATGATCTTTATCGCCTCGGTAGCGGCGAGGCAGCCGACCATCCCCGACACGGCGCCGAGGACGGTGAAGCCGAGCGGCTGCCAGGACGGGTCGCCCTCGGTGAAGACACAGCGCAGGCAGGGCGATCCGGGCTGGACGACCAGCAGGTTCCCCTCGGTGGCGTTCATCGCGGCGACGACCGCCGGGGTCCGGGTGGCGACGCAGGCGTCGTTGAGCAGGTAGCGGTCGGGGAAGTTGTGGCGGGCGTCCACGACGACGTCCACCCCGGCGACGAGGCGGCCCAGCTCGGGGAGTTGGGACAGCTCACGGTCGATCGCGACGATTTCGACTCCCGGGTGGTGCGCGCGCAGGGTCTGCTCCGCGCAGGCCACCCGGGAGCCACCGATCCACTCGGGGCGCATCAGGGTCTGCCGGTTGAGGTCGGGCTCCTCCAGCGCGCCCGGGTGGACCAGGACCAGCCGGCCGACCCCGGCGGCGGCGAGATAGGTCGCGGCCGCCCCACCGACGCCGCCCACGCCCGCCACGAGCACGGTCGCGCCGCGCAGCCGCTCCTGGGCCGCCGGGCCGAAGCCCGGCAGGTCGAGCTGCCGGTCGTACCGACCGGGCAGGCTCGCTCCCCCACTGCGCTGCGCCGGTGCCGGTGCCGGCACCGGCACCGGGGCCGGGGCCAGGGCCAGGGCCAGGGCCGTCGGTGCCAGCGCCGTTGCTGGCACCGCGGCCTCGGACGCCCCGCGGGCATCGACCGGACCGACCGGGCCGGACGCCGGCGGAGAACTACGCCGGGTCACTATCATGCTGCGCTCCATGACTGGTCCGTGTGTTCCGTCGGGGGGTCGGTGTGGTGGGCCGGGGTTCGCCGTCAGGAGACGAGGGCGACGCGGCCGATCTCGGGCAGGCTCTCCTTGATGCGCTTCTCGATCACCGCGGTGACGGTGGCCGAGGCGCTGGAGCAGCCGTTGCAGGCGCCGACGAGCCGGATGTGGACCTCGGCGGTGCCCGGCTCCCCGTTACCCGCGAGCACGGTGACGAGCTGCACGTCGCCGCCGTCGCCCTGCAGGAACGGCCGGATCTCGGCGATGACGTCCTCGACCTGGCCGCGCAGCCGGTCGTCGGCCTCGGCGCGCTCGGGCTCCTCCGGGGTGCCGAACGAGTTGCCGCAGCCGCACGAGCTGGTCGCGTTCGGGTTGGTGAAGGTGAACCCGGAGGAGGTCAGCGACTCGACATAGTCGATCCGCAGCCCCCGCAGGTGCCCCATCATCGACGAGTTGACGAAGACGTCGAACCCGTCGGAGTGGATGACGATGTCGTCGCTCTCGGCTCCGGGGGCGAGCGCCAGGTTGTAGGTGAGGCCGGAACAGCCGCCTGGGTTCACGCCCACGCGCAGGCCGAAGCCGGCCGTCTCCGCGCTGCCGCCGAGCAGGGTCCGCACCTGGGCGCGGGCGCGCTCGGTCAGTTCGATGGTGCTCTGGACGAGGGTCATGACCGCGCTACCTCCAGGTCTGTGACGTCGGTGCCGGCGCTGTGGGAGCCGGTGCCGACGGAACGGGTGTGGGCGGGGCGGGCACCGTCGGCGCGCGCCTTCTCCGGGGTGGTCCGCTCCGCGCGGGACTTCTCGGTGCGCGGGTCGGTACGGGCGTGCTCGGCGTCGTGGCGGTGGCCGGAACCGGCGGCGTGGCGGTGGCCGCCGCCGGAGCAGGAGCCGGACTTGCCGCCCTCACCCGAGCAGGAGCCGGGCCGGACGGTGACGGCGAACTCGAACGGGTCGTCGTCCATGAGGTCCGGGTCGAGCAGGTCGACGTCCACCAGTTCGCCCTGCACCAGCTCGGCGCGCACCAGCTCGGCCTCGGCCATCTCGGCCTCCACCTCGTCGAGGTCGATCTCGTCGAGGTCCGCGAAACCGGTGCCGGCGGGGTCGGGGTTCACCGGGACGGCCGCGCGGGCGGCCGCGGTGAGCCGGCCGCCGACGGTGGCGACGGCCTTCTCGATCAGCTCGTAGACCTCGACCGGCTCGATCCCGGCGGCCTCGAGCGCGTCGTACGGCCCCGGGCCGATCTTGCTGCACAGGACGGCGGAGCAGTCGGAGAGCATCTCGATGGTCTTGTCGAGCACCGAGGCGCCGTCCCCGCACTCCGTCGGGCCCTCGCAGTAGCGCTGCACGTCGCGGGTCTGGACGAGCCGGGCCCAGCTGCGGCCGGCCTCGTAGATCCAGAACTCGGAGGCGTGGCCGAAGTGCTGGTTGACCACGCCGCTGCCCTTGGTCGCGACGGCGACCAGGACGACGTCGTCCGGCTTGGTCGCCGGGCCGGCGACCGTGACCGTCTCACGCTCGGCGCGGGTCTCCTGGCGCCACCGCTCGATCTCGGCGTGGGCGGCCAGGCGGCCTTCCAGGTCGTAGGCGATCTCGCGGCCCTGGTAGGTCTCCGGGGTGAACTCGTCACCGCGGTCCTCGCCGAGCAGGCCGACGGCGTCCGCCCGGCACTGCCGGCAGTGCCGCATCATGTTCATGTCGGCGCCGTCTTCGCCCTCGCAGCGGTCCTGCAGGGCCTTGAGCTGCTGGGGCGTCGGGCCCGGCTGGCCGGCCAGACCGAACACGGTGCCGTGCTCCGGGGCGGAGACCAGCGGCATCACGTTGTGCAGGAAGGCACCGAGCCCGCGGACGGTCTTCGAGACCTCGACGAGATGCTCGTCGTTGACCCCCGGGATCATCACCGAGTTGACCTTGGCGAGGATCTTGCGCTCGGCCAGCATGGCGAGGCCCTCGAGCTGGCGCTCGGAGAGGATCTTCGACGCCTCCCGGCCCGTGTACTTCTTGCCCTTGTAAGCGACCCAGGGGTAGATCCGCTCGCCGACCTCGGGGTCGATCATGTTGATCGTGATCGTGACGTGGTCGACGTTCAGCGCGGCGATGCGGTCGACGTGGTCGGGCAGGGTGAGCCCGTTCGTCGACAGGCACAGCTTGATGTCGGGGCAGTCCCGGGCGACCAGTTCCAGGGTGCGGAAGGTGCGCTTCGGGTTGGCGAGCGGGTCGCCGGGGCCGGCGATGCCCAGCACGCTCATCTGCTTGATCTCGCTGGCGACCAGCTTGACCTTGGCGAGGGCGTCCTCGGGGGTGAGCAGGTCGCTGGTGACGCCGGGCCGGCTCTCGTTCGCGCAGTCGTACTTGCGGTTGCAGTAGTTGCACTGGATGTTGCAGCCGGGCGCCACAGCCACGTGCATCCGGGCGTAGTACTGGTGCGCCTCGGAGCTGTAGCAGGGGTGGTTGGCGATCTTCTCGGCGATCTCCGGATCGGTGGCCGGAGTGCTGCTGCCGCAGCTCTTCTTGGACGCGCAGCCGCCACCCGGGGCGGGCGCCGCGCCCTGGGCGGGCGAGCCGTTCTGACCAGGTGTGGCCGTCCGACCGGTCAGCAGCTCCGCCGTGGCGGCGGGCAGCACCGGAAGCATGACGGGCTCGTTGTTCACGACAGCCCCTCCTCCTTGTCGGTGGTCCCGCTGGTCACGGCGGCGCTGCTGTCAGCCGCGGAACTTGTGGCATGGGCGGTGGCGTCGGCGGCCCGGCTGGACGGGGAGGTCTCCCGCACCGCGGCCTCGAGCTCGCGCTCGAGGGCGCCGACGACCCGGCCGTTCTCGAACGCGACGGCGTAGACGATGTGCTCCTGCAGGTACAGGCCCACGTTGATGACCTCGCCCCGGGTGCCGGGCTCGACCAGGATCTGGCCGGTCGCGATGTTCGGGTCCGGGAAGGTCCCGTCCTGGCGCAGGGCCTTGGTGGTGGCGACGACGTCACCTACGTCGAAGGTCGACTTCATCGCTGCTGGCCCTTCTCGTCGGTCTGGGTGGTCGCCGGTCGCTCGACCGTGATCTCGGACATGGGGACGAACCCGGCGGGCTCTGGCGCGCGGTCCTTCAGCACCTTGAACAGGCGGTGGTCCAGCGCGGTGGCCGTGGTGAAGGCCTCGTAGGCGCGGATGAGGGCCGCCCGGTAGTCCCGCAGCAGCACCTCGGGGGACACCTCGGCGTCGGCCCCGTCGTGCAGGCCGGCGATCTCCTCGGCGAAGAAGCGCAGGATGTGCAGCCGGTTGACGGCCACCACCCGCGGGTCGTAGTCGACGTCGAGCAACTCGAAGTACTGCTCGGCGGTCGAGCAGCGGCGGAACTCCTCGAGCTGGCTGGTGAGCGCGCTCATGCTCCCGCTCCCTTCCCGGTGCCACCGGCGGCGCTGGCGCGCAGCTCGTTCTCCAGCAGCGCGATCTCGGCGTAGGCGTCGTAGGTACGGCGGGCGAGGTCGAGGATGTTCTCCCAGTTGATCGGGAGGTCCTCGGCGAGGTCGTGCAGGTCGAGCTTGAGCTGCGAGGCCTTGCTGTTCAGCTTGCGCAGCCGGGTCTGGACGGCGGCGACATCGGTGCCGGCATCGGCGCTGGTGCTGGTGCTGGTCTCAGGAGTCATCGCGGGCGACCTCCCTCCACTGGTCGACGAGCTTGGCGGCGGCGGTGACCATGGCCTCGCCACGGGCGGCGAGATCCTCGATCGAGTTGAAGCCGAAGCGCTGGACGTCGCGCAGGACGTCGGAGAGCACCACCAGCCGCCCGCCGAACACGATCACCCGGCCGAAGCCCTCGTGGTTGAGGTCGAGCACGGTGGTGGTGATGACCCCGGTCGTCTTCTCCACCGAGGCGGCGACGGCCTGGTAGAAGGAGCGCACGCGCCCCTCGATGACGGCGTCGATGTCGCAGTTGGAGGCGATCTGCCGCCGCTGCTCGCGGGTCAGGATGAACGGGCTGATCAGCTGCGCGTCGGGCAGTCGGTCGAGGTTGCCGTAGGTGTCGCCGGCGCGGAGCTGGTCGACGAGATCCCGCAGGAACCCCTCGAACTGGCCGCCTGCGGTGGGGGCCGGTGCGGTCATGCCGTTCCTCCCATGGTCATCGGGGTCGAGGTGGCGGGGTCCGCGGAGGTCGGGGTCCAGGCGGGGGCCACCTGCGGGCTGTGCGCCCGCAGGACCTTGCGCAGCCAGGGCGGCGGGTTGCCCGCGAGCACGCCGACGAACTTGGCGAGCAGGGCGTCGATCTCGGTGCCCACGGGGACCTTCATCGGGTGGATCCGGGCCTTGACGACCTTCGCCGCCGCCGTCCCTCCGATGTCGCAGACGTTGAGGATCGCGCAGTCGACGACCGCCGCGAGCCTCGAGGCGATCTTGTCCTCTTCGTCGTCCTCCGCGGGCCCGAGCTCTCTGGTCTCGAACAGGCGGAAGCCCTCGGGCCCGACCTCGTAGACGTCGAACCGGCGGCACCAGCCGAAGTGCTGGTCCACGGCGTGGCCGTCGCTCGTCGCAAAAGCGATCTTCAACATGGGGACTCCTGGCACAGAACGTCGAGCTGGTCGAACGAGTTGAGCGGATGTTCGCGGACGTCGTGGCGCCCCGGGCGGTGATCGGCCCGGTGATCCGCCTGGTGGTGGTCGAGCAGCCGGTTCGCCGCGTCGACGAGCAGCCGCAGGCTGCCCCCGTACCCGGCGGTCGTGCGCAGGGCCGATCCGAGCCGGTCGTAGATCGGGAATCCGACGGCCAGGTGGGCGGCGCCGATACGGTCGGCGACCGCGCGGACGTGACTCGACCCGATGAGCAGTTCCGCGCCGCCTTCGAGGGCGCGTTCCTCCAGCTCGGTCAGGTCGCCGATGACGATCTCGTCCCAGGGGGCGGTGGCGAGCACGGGAGCGTCCGTCGGCGACACCGCCGCGACGATCTCCGCGCCGACGTCATGCAGCAGGGAGCCGACGGCGACCAGCGCCTCGGGCTCCATCGCGAGCGCGATCCGCGCCCCGCCGAGGACGAAGTGGGTGTCGAGCAGGCCGTCCGCCAGCCGGGCGCGGGCCCGCCGCACCTCGGGCGCCGGTCCGCGTCCCGAGCGGGCCATCAGCTCGGCGACCAGGCTGTCCACCGCGGCGAGGCCGCTGAGGTGGTCGTGCTGGACGAGGTCGGCGGCGGTGCGCGCGGCCAGGTCGACGCCGGCCTCCGCGGCGGTCGCGCCGGCCGTGATGATCAGGCCGGCCTCGTCGAGGCGGCGCAGCTGCGCGAGCCCCGTGCCACCGGTCGTCGTCGGCTGCCAGGACGGGGCCAGGTGCCCGTCGAGGGAGCCGGAGAGATCCGGGACCAGCACCGGCGCCATCCCGAAGGAGCGGATCAGCGCGCAGAGCTCGTCGAGGTCGGCGGCCGACAGGGACGGGCCGACGAGCACGGCGACCGTCTCGGGCGCGGAACCGGTTCCGGCACCGAAGCCCGAGCGCGTACCCGGGTACTCGTCCGAGTCGGCGTGGTCGAAGGGGACGGTGGCGACCAGCGAGCGCAGCGCGGCCGACCAGCCGTCCGACAGCCCGCCGGCGAAGTCCGGCGTGGACACCCGCACGATCAGCGGCGCGCCCTCGGGGGTGGTGTGGTTCATCATCGCGATGTACTGGCGCACCTGGCCGGCGACGTCCTCGCCGCTGACCTCGGTGACGCCGGTGGTCAGCAGCCCGATGATCCGCGGGTTCTGCTTGGCGCGGATGCCGTCCAGGTTGGCGACGAGGTCGTCGCCGCTGCCGAGCACCGCGGACACCTCGGTGACACCGGTGGTCTGCAGCGGGACGGGCTCGTTGAAGTGCCGGGTCAGCAGCGCCTTGGCGAACGAGGCGCAGCCCTTCGACCCGTGCATGACGGGCATCGCCGCGGCGAGGCCGAGGAAGACCAGCGCCCCGCCGAGCGGCTGGCTGAACCGCAGCGGGTCCAGGCCGGGCCGGCGGTCACTCGTGACGACCCGCGCCATCAGGCCACCCCCTCGACGTCCCAGGGCGCGGGGGCGCGGACCTGCTCCCACACCGGGTTCGACAGCGCCATGTCGAGGCGGCGGGCCAGCTCGACCGCGCCGCGGTAGCCCGCGTAGGGGATGTGCCGCTCCTGGTTGATGTCGAGGAACGGCAGCCGGCCCTTCAGCGCCGTGTACTGGTTGCGGCCGCCGGCGACGAGGATGTCCGCGCGGGTCTCCTCGGCGATACGCAGCAGCTCGCGCGGGCTGCCCTCGGAGACGATCCTGGCGTCGGGGCCGAGCAGTTCGCGGATCTTCTCGACGTCGCCGTCGGAGCTCTTGGTGATGCCGTTCGCGACGACCTCGATGCCGAGGTCCTGCAGCGCGGAGACGATCGACCAGCTCTTGACCCCGCCGGTGTAGAGCACCGCGCGCCTGCCGGCGAGCCGCTCGCGGTAGGGCTCCAGGGCCAGGTCGACGGCGGTCTGCTCGAGGGCGATGACCTCCTCGGCGCGCCGGGCCAGCTCCGCGCCGCCGAGCAGGCGGGCGAACTCGCGCAGGGTGTCGTTCATCGCGCGGACGCCGTAGAAGCTGCCCTCGAACCAGGGGATGCCGTAGCGATCCTCCAGGCCGCGGGCCAGGCCCAGCAGCGCCCGGGAGCAGACGACCATCGTCGCGCGGGCCCGGTGCGCCGCGGCGACGTCCGCGTAGCGCGCGTCGCCGCTGATGCAGGCCCGGACCCGGATGCCCATCTTGGCCAGCACCGGCAGGACGTCCCACAGCTCGCCGGCGATGTTGTACTCGCCGACCAGGTTCACGTCGAGCTCGGTCACGTCGGGCGGCTCGACCGTCCCGATGACGTGCTCGAGCAGGGCCTCACCGGCGAGGCGGTTGCCGAGGTTCTTGTTGCCGGCGAACCCCGGCGCGTGCACCGGGATGACCGGGACGCCGGTGTGCTCGGCGGCCGCCGCGCAGACGGCGTCGAGGTCGTCGCCGATCATGGCGGTGACGCAGGTCGAGTAGACGAACACCGCCGGCGGGTGGTGCCGGCGGACGGCTTCGAGAATGGTGTCGAACAGGCGCTGCTCGCCGCCGAAGATGACGTCCTGCTCACCGACGTCGCTGGTGAAGCCGCGGCGGTAGAGGTCGGGGCCGGAGGAGAGGCTCCCCCGCCCGTCCCAGGAGTTTCCTGCGCAGGCGATCGGGCCGTGCACGACGTGGGCGCTGTCGACGATCGGAACCAGTGTGATCATCGCACCGTCGAAGGTGCATCCGCCGCTGGTGCCGCCGGGCGCGGGCTTGGGGCACCCGGCCTTGCGCTCCTTGGCGGACTTCTCGCGGTTGTGATCACATGCCGGTTCGGTGAATAGCGTTGCACGGTCAGTGGCGGCCATGGCGATCTCTCGGCTTAGGGAGGGTCGTCCCCTCGGTGAGCTGGGTGAGCGGGCCGTTCGATGGACCAGCAGTTCTTCTGAACCGGGGTGGTGCTGGTGGGTGGTGCCGGTGGGATGGTGGCCGGCCGGCTGGGGCGCCGGCCCCGGCAGTGGCGGGGCACCTGCCTCCGCGGCGCGGGGGGCGCGGTCCCAGCGCGCGGGCGGGGGCCCCGGCGGAGCGGGGGCGCGGGGCCGCCAGCCGGCCGACCACTGGGAAGGCCGTGCGCGCCGTCCGGGGGACACCGAACGCTCAGGAGGCGTCCCCCGGACGGGGCCTAGCGCACGGCGTCGTAGCTATGGTCCGGGCTGGTCCGGTCAAGCTCGTCCAGCACGGTGTTCACGAGCTGCGTGAGCAGGTGCAGCCCGCCGGTGTAGCCGACGATCGGGAAGCGGTGCAGGTGGTGCCGGTCGAAGATCGGGAACCCGACCCGCACCAGCGGAACGTTCGCCTCCCGGGAGATGTACTTCAGGTAGGTGCTGCCGATGAGCAGGTCGACCGGCTCGGTGAAGACCAGCGACCGCAGGTGCCACAGGTCCTTCTCCGGCCAGACGGTGGCCGCCTCGCCGAACTTGCTCGCCGAGAGCACCTTCTCCATGCGGGCCTTGAAGGTGGTGTCGGCGTTCGTGCTGAGCACGTGCACCGGGATCATGCCGAGCTCGAGCACGAAGCGGGTCAGCGCCACGACGAGGTCCGGGTCGCCGGCGATGGCGACCCTCTTGCCGTGGAGGTAGGCGTGCGAGTCCGTCAGGGCGTCAACGAGACGGCCGCGCTCGACGGTGAGCTCGGCCGGGATCTCGACGCCCGCCAGCCGGGCGATCTCGGTCAGGAACTGGTCGGTGCCGCGGACCCCGATCGGGGTCTCCAGCACCAGCGTGTCCTGCTTCCACACGTCCCGGATCAGCTCGGTGGTCTTGCGGGTGGCGGACTCCTGCAGCAGCACGGTGGCGCGGCTGAACTTCGCCTTCGCCGCCTCGGCCAGCGGCGTGCCACCGGGGTAGAGGTCGTACTCCCCGTCGGCCGGCGAGTCGAGCGAGTCGGCGTGGTCGCCGAGGATCAGCGGGTCCACGCCCATCAGCTCGAGCACGCGCCGGTACTCGCGGAGGTTACCGGTGTAGGTCTCGAAACCGGGGATGATGTTCAGCCGGGGCTTCCCACCGGTCGCCGGCTCCGTCGCGTCCGCCGACTTCGTCAGGTTCTCAAGGATTCCCTTGAGCATGCTGTCGTACCCGGTGATGTGCGAGCCCACGAAGCTCGGGGTGTGGGCGTAGGGAACCGGGTAGTCGGCGGTGATCACCTCCTTGTCCTTGGCCGCGCCGATGTAGGCGAAGAGGTCCTCACCGATGACCTCGGCCATGCAGGTGGTGCTGACCGCGACCATCTTCGGCTTGTACAGGCTGGTCGCGTTCTCCAGCGCCTCGACCAGGTTGTTCAGGCCGCCGAAGACCGCCGCGTCCTCGGTCATGGACGTGGATGCCGCGGGGACGGGCTCCTTGAAGTGCCGGGCGAAGTGGCTGCGGAAGTACGCGACACAGCCCTGCGAACCGTGCACGAGCGGCAGCGTGCCCTGGAACCCGAGGCCCGCGAGCACCGCACCGAGCGGCTGGCACGCCTTCGCCGGGTTGACGGTCAGCGCCTCCCGGGCGAAGTTCTTCTCCCGGTACTCCCAGCCGCGGGTCCACTCGAGGACGCGGGAAACCTCGGCGGATTCACTGCCGTTCTCGAACTCGGCCTTGCCCTCGAACTGCTTCTGGTAGACCTCGTCCTTGAACAGCTCGCTGTGGTCGAGGACCCGCAACGGAATGGAACTGCCTGTCTCGGGAGTCGTCGTCACCGGACATCCTCCTTTCTACCGTGACTGATGGCCGCCGGCGATCGCCGGCGGAGACCGGAAAATCCGGTCAGAACACCTCTCCGGCCTTCGACCAGGGGGTCTCCATGAGGTCCCAGGTCGGGCTGTTGATCGCGATGTCCATGTCGCGGGCGAAGACCGCGAAGCCGTCGACGCCGTGGTACGGCCCGGAGTAGTCCCAGGAGTGCATCTGGCGGAAGGGGATGCCCATCTTGTGGAAGACGTACTTCTCCTTGACGCCCGCACCCATGAGGTCCGGCTTGAGCCGCTTGGCGAACTCCTCCAGCTCGAACGCCGTCGGGTCGTCGTAGAGCACGACGCCTTCCTTGAGCTCGGCGTACGTGCGGGTGTAGTCGTCCTTGTGCGCGAACTCGTAACCGGTGCCGACGACCTCCATGCCGAGGTCCTCGTAGGCGCCGATGGTGTGGCGGGGGCGCAGACCGCCGACGGCGAGCATGACGCGCTTGCCGTCGAGGCGCGGCTTGAACGCCGCCGTGATCTCGTCGAAGCGCTTCTGGTAACGCGCGATCGCGGCCTCGGTCTTCGCCTGGATCGTCTCGTCGAACTTGGCCGCGATGGCCCGCATCGAGTTGACAATCTTGGTCGGCCCGAAGAAGTTGAACTCGATCCACGGAGTGCCGTAACGCTCCTCCATGGTGGTGCAGATGTAGTTCATGGAGCGGTAGCAGTGGATCAGGTTCAGCTTCGACAGGTGCGTCGAGGCCATCTCGTTCAGCGTGCCGTCGCCGGACCACTGGGCGATGACGCGCAGGCCCATGTCCTCGAGGATCCGCCGGGACGCCCAGGCGTCGCCGCCGATGTTGTAGTCGCCGATGAGCGCGACGTCGTACGGGGTCTCCTTGAAGGACTCGCCGCCGGTGCCGAGAACGTGGTCGCGGACCGCGTCGTTGGCGATGTGGTGGCCGAGCGACTGGCTCACCCCGCGGAAGCCCTCACAGCGGACCGGGATGACCGGCTTACCAAGCTTCTTCGACGCCGTGCGGGAGACCGCCTCGATGTCGTCGCCGATCAGACCGATCGGGCACTCGGACTGGACCGAGATGCCCTTGGCCAGCGGGAAGAGCTCGTTGATCTCGTCGCAGACCTGCTCCAGCTTGGGGTCACCGCCGAAGACGATGTCCTTCTCCTGGAAGTCCGTGGTGATCTGCATCGCGGTGAAGTTGGTGACACCCCACGGACCGCGGGCGTAGTTGCGCCGGGTGGCCCAGGAGTACTGGCCACAGCCGACCGGGCCGTGGCTGATCGTGACCAGGTCCTTCACCGGGCCCCACACCACGCCCTTGGAACCGGCGTAGGCACAGCCACGGATCGTCATGACTCCGGGGCGGGACTTGATGTTGGACTTGACCTCGCACTCCTTCGACCCCTCGGGGTCGTTGGCCTTGAGGTGCTTGGCGCGGAACTTGGCCGCCTTCTGGGGGTACTGCTCCAGGACCTCGGCGATCATCGCCTCGGTCTCGGCCCGCTGCGGAGCCGGAGTCGTCGTCATGATCGGGACCTCATCCTCGACAGTGTCAGAGCAGGTGGCCGGAGCCTCAGGCGACGGTCGCGTTGGCCTTCTGGCCGATGATCGACTCGTCTTCCTGCTCCATGATCCCGAACTCGATCAGCAGTTCCTCGAGCTCGTCCATGCTGATCGGGGTGGGGATGGTCTTCATGTCGTTCTCGTCGATCTTCTTGGCCAGCTGGCGGTACTCGTTGGCCTGGCTGTTCTCGGGGTCGTACTCGATGACCGTCATCCGGCGCAGCTCGGCGTGCTGCACGACGTTGTTACGCGGGATGAAGTGGATCATCTGGGTGTTGAGACGGCGGGCGAGCTCGATGATCAGCTCGTCCTCGCGGTCGGTGTTACGGCTGTTGCAGATGAGCCCACCGAGGCGCACGCCACCGGAGTGCGCGTACTTGAGGACACCGCGGGCGATGTTGTTCGCGGCGTACATCGCCATCATCTCGCCGGAGGTCACGATGTAGATCTCCTGGGCCTTGCCCTGGCGGATCGGCATCGCGAAGCCACCGCAGACAACGTCACCGAGGACGTCGTAGGTGACGAAGTCGAGGTTCTCGTAGGCGCCGGCCTCCTCCAGGTAGGTGATGGAGGTGATGACGCCACGGCCGGCGCAGCCCACGCCCGGCTCCGGGCCACCGGACTCGACGCACTTGATGCCCCACTGGCCCTCGACCAGGACCTCGTCCAGCTCCAGGTCCTCGACCGAGCCCTTCTCCGCCGCGAGCTGGATGACGGACGTCTGGGCCTTCGAGTGCAGGATGAGGCGGGTCGAGTCAGCCTTGGGGTCGCAGCCGACGATCATGACGCGACGGCCCATCTCGGCCATGGCAGCCATGGTGTTCTGCTGGGTGGTGGACTTGCCAATACCACCCTTGCCGTAGAACGCGATCTGGCGCATTGCATTCTCCTCCTGGAGCTGCGTACGCACGCACGGTTTCGTGCAGTGCGTCCCGCGGTTCGGAAATCGGTTGCGGTCGTGGCCCCGCGAACCGACTGGGCGCTGGTAGCTCGCCCTCCCGGCTTGCCGCGATATGTAGAAACCGTAGGAGGGATTCATTTCGGACGCATGTACGTCGGTAACCGCTCCGTTAACAAGAAATCGACCCCACGGGGTGCTACCTCACCACTCAGGAAAGCCTGAAGGATAATTCCGAGGATAAGTTTTTGATGCGATTCCTGGGCCGCCCCGCGACCTGCACGTGCGGCAGCACGGGCCGCGGCGGAAGGCGCGGCACAGGCCCACCGGGGGCACCCCCACTCGGCGGCCGATCCGGTTTCAGCCGGGTCAGCGGGCCGTTAATCAGGAGTGTCCTCCCTGGTGACCGCCCCCGATATACCGGCTCCGGCGTGACGTACAACACCGAATCACGAGCCCTGAGTACTCGGTCACCCCCGCACCTGCGCCCGGCGAGGCCATACATATCCGCGCTTGCGGAACTCTACCACCAGATTCGGCCGCGTTCGCGGTGGACTATCGTCCTAATTGCGGGTAACGGGGGTCGCGGGCCCCTCCCGAGCGCCCTCGGCAGGGCTCCCCCGGAAGCGGGCCGGCCGCGCCTTTACGTTTCCGAAACCACCCGTGCCGGTCCTGTCTGGACCAGGTCCGAGAGGTCGGATAGCGTTGCCTCGCGCACACGGGATAAAAGCACCGGTCAACACCCAGCAAACAGCACCCAGCAAACAGCTCGGTCCCATCAGCAGCGGTACCGAAAGCCAGGACGGTAGGAAGTGACGGAAGCTCAGGCCGTCGACGCCTGGACCGGCTCGCCCATCACATGGGAAGAACTGCGCACCGCGGTCGTCGGCAACAACGGTGTCTATCGGATCGACATGGCAGTCCTGCGCGAGATCGGCGGCTACGGCCGGCTCGGCACCAATGTACGGCAGATCCTCAGCCGGAAACTCGCGGGAGTGGGCCTCGGCCACCTCCCCGCCGAGCTGCCGTCCTACCAGGACAAGCAGGTTCTCCTGTACCAGTACGGCACCCCGGCGGCGGAGATCGTCGACGCGCTCAGCGAGGGTGCGACCGACGGCGCGGAGTCCGCGCTGCTCCGGTTGAACTCCTCGCAGGACCTCGCCAAGGTGCGGGACGCCTCGATCAAGGCGGTCGAGCTCCTGTCGATCCTCAGCGAGCGGTGCAAGGACTGCCAGGGTCCGCTGCACTGACGCCGGCCGCCCGCGGTAGGGCGGGGCAGGGCACCCGGGCACCCCCGGAGGTCCGCTCCCGGTCCCTCGGTCAGCGTCGAAAGGTCACGACCCGAGCGTGACGTCCGCCGGACGGGTCGGAAGGGCCGGATCGGCCCGTCCGGCCGGGAGGACCTTCCCGCCCCGTATGCACGCGCGGCACACCCGCGCGCATGAGCACGTCACCCGCAGACGTAGGCGTAGACGCAGCCGCAGACCGTTCCGGTCGCCTGTCGGCACCGCCACCCACCGCCTCGTCTGTCGGCACCGCCGGCCAGCCGCTCGGCCCGCACCTCCGGGTCCTTCCGGAAACCTCATTCCGCTTTCCGTCGCAACGGCACTGTTCCGCCGGCGGGCTGTCAGCCGAGCGACGAAGCTAGACCGCACCCCCCTTTTTGCTGCATAGTGCGCCGAGCGGGAATGTTGGCGAACGGGGGGCGGATGGCACTGGGTACAGAAAGTTCCGGTTCGAATACGGCTCCGGATAGCACGCGCGCGCCTTCGGCGGGGCTCGGTCTCGCCGTCGCGTTGTTGACCGGAGTGGCGGTCACACTGGCGCTGGCGGTCTACTCGAAGACCCACGACCCCGCCCGTAGGCCGCTGTTCACCCTGGGTTTCTCCGGCATGCTGCCGATGAAGGCCTGGCTCACCACTGCCGCGGCCGTCCTCCTGTTGGTGCAGCTCACGACCGCCCTGTGGATGTGGGGGCGGCTGCCCGGAGCCGGCCGGGCACCCGGCTGGACGGCGCCCGTCCACCGCTGGAGCGGCACGGTCGCGTTCGTGCTGACGCTGCCCGTCGCGTTCCACTGCATCTGGGCCCTCGGATTCGCCAGCAGCGATTCTCGCGTGCTCGTGCACAGCCTCGCGGGGTGTGTCTTCTACGGCGCCTACGCGGCGAAAATGCTCGGCCTGCGGACGAAAAAACTCCCGGGATGGGCGCTGCCGGTACTGGGATCGGCGGTTCTCCTCTCCCTCGTGGTGCTCTGGCTGAGCGCGTCGCTGTGGTTTTTCACCCGTACCGACATCCCGAAATTCTGAGGAAGGCCGGCATGACGCAGGAAGCTCCGACCCGGCGCGTGGTCGTACCCGGCCTCATCGTGACCGCGGCGGGTGCCGCCGCCGGCTACGTGGTGGCCTCGGGCAGTAGCGCGGCCGACCCCAAGCCACCCGCCGCCGAGGCCAACGCGGCGGGGACAGCCGCGGGCGGGGGCGACACCGCGACGCCACTGGCCAACCTCGCCGACATCCCCGCGAACGGCGGCCTGGTCCTCGAGGACGCCAGCATGGTCCTGACCCGGGACGGCGGGAACGGCGTCAAGGCGTTCACATCCGTCTGCACGCACCAGGGCTGCAATGTCAGCTCGGTCGAGCAGGGGAAGATCATCTGCCCGTGTCACGGCAGCAAGTTCGACGCGCAGACCGGTGCTCCCGTCGCCGGGCCGGCCGGCGAGCCGCTCGCGCCGATCCCGGTGACCGTGCGCGACGACGCCGTCTTCCGCGGCTGAGAAGGGGGAGAACATGGACCTGAGCACCATCCGGGTGACCACGGCCACGGGAACGGTCGAGCTGACCCCGGACCGGTCCTACGTGATCGGTCGCAGCCGCGAGGCGGACATCACCGTCCAGGACACGAAGGTCTCCCGCCGGCACGTCGAGCTCGCCCCGGGCCCGGACGGCTGGACGGCGCGTGACCTGAGCACCAACGGCGTCTGGAGCGAGGGGGCGCGGGCGAAGCAGTTCGCCGTCGACGGCGAGATCCGCATCCGGCTGGGCGGGCTGGCCGGCCCGGAGGTCCTGCTCCGGGCGTTCCGGCCGGTCCAGCGCCCGCCGGCCGCGGCGCCGCGGCCGAAGCTCGACAACGCCGATGCCGAGACCATGCTGGCCGGGCAGGGCCGCCGGCCGGTCCCCGGGCAGGCCGCCCCGCCCGTCCCGGCCACTCGGACGCCTGAACCAGTGGGTGCCGGGGCCGGCTCGGCCGGGGCCAGCGCTGGCGCTGGCGCTGGCGCTGGCGCTGGCGCTGGTGGCGGCGCTGGAGCTGGCGGCGGGGCCGCGCCGAGGCCCGTCCTGGGCGGTTGGCTGCACGCGCTGCCGACCCTGGTCTGGCTCGCCGCCGTGGGATTCGCCCTCGGCGCCCTGGTCGCCCTCTCCTGACACCCGGCCGTCCCGCCGCGCCGGCGGCACCGTGCCGGCACGGCAGGATGGGAGCCGTGGTCACCGTCAGCCCGGAGCGGTTCGAGGAACTGGTCGTCGCCGCGTTGGACAGCCTGCCGCCCGAGCTGGGACGACGGATGCGCAACGTCGCCGTCCTCGTCGAGGACGACTCCGCGGACGGCCTGCTGGGCCTCTACGAGGGAATCCCCCTCACCGAGCGGGGCGACTGGTACAGCGGCGTGCTGCCCGACCGCATCACGATCTACCGCAATCCGATCTGCGCCATGAGCGCCACGGAGGCGGACGTCGTGCGTGAGGTGCGGATCACCGTCGTCCACGAGATCGCGCACCACTTCGGTATAGGCGACGACCGGCTGGACGAGCTCGGCTGGCACTGAACCGCCCAGGGGCCGACCCGTCAGGCGTCGCCCGGGAACGGGGGCGCGCTGTCCGACTTCCTGCGCCGCCCGGTCAGCGTGGCCTCGATCTCCTCCAGCAGGTACTGGCGGGCCAGGTCCCGGTCGCCCCGCCGGCTGGTCAGGTCGATCGGGGTGATGCCGCCCAGCAGGCCGTCCGGGCTGCACGGCCGGACCACCACCGGGATCAGCCGGCGCTCGATCCCGGCCTCCTCCACCGCCGCCCCGTCGCCGCCGGCAGTTTTCTCGACCGCGGCGCCGTCGCTGCGCCAGGCCTCCTGCCACTGGGACTGGATCTCCCGCGTCGCGGTCAGGTAGCTCTCACTCAGCACGGCGATCGTCCGGGCCGAGTACCGGACGGCGTCGTGCCACCGCTCGACCCGGGCGGTGCCCGGCACCATGTCGAACGCGTCCAGGTGCACCTTGTACTTGGCGACCTGGAGCTGATGGGCGATCCACTGGCCCCAGTCCGCGTCGTCGTCCGTGCAGGAGATCAGGAAGTCCCACCTGCCGGTCGCCGGTTCGGGCACCGACAGCTGTTCGCCTGCCATCGGACGTGTCTCCTCCCCCGGACGGGCCACCCGGGCCGCGCCCGCGTCCTCTCGTCCCGCGATCCACGCGACGCCCTGGTACTTCTCCGTCTTGACCTCGACCCGCACGAAGTCGTCCGGGTCGAGCCCGCGCAGCCGCTCGGTGACCGTCGACTGGTAGATCACGTCCGAGACGATCAGGGCGGTGTCCGGGCCGTCGGACTGCTTGAGGACACTGCGCAGTTCGTCCGCGTCGACCAGCCTCGCCGTGTTGATCGCGGGCGTGCCGGCGAGGCCCGTGCCGTCGACGAACGCCCGGCCCTCGTGCACCGCGATGCGCAGCCTGATCCGTCCGGCGCTGTTGCGGGTGCGGTTGTACTCGCCGAGGGCGATCCGCAGCTCCCGGGTGAAGTCGACGACCACTGTCTCGGCGGGAATCCGGCCGTCGATGATCAGCATGAATCCGTCACCGCGGTCGTTGAAGTGCATGAGGTCCGCCGCGATACCCACGATGGCGGCCGCCTGCGCCGTGATGGTGCCGATGCCCTTGCGCCACTCGAGATGGAGGAGCGCGCCGTTCTTGCTGAAGCCCACCGCGTCGACCACGACGATCGTCCCCAAGACGGAGAGCGGAGCGGGTGAGCCGGACGTGCCGGAGCTCCCGAAGGGGTCGGCTGCGCGGCCGCCCCCGGCCAGGGAGCCGCTCGACAGGTCTCCCGCGGACCGGCGGAAGACGGCGTTGCCGGGATACTCCTCGGCCGCGATGGCCAGGATGCGGTCCACGGCGTTCGATCCGCCCCGTCCCGACTCGACCTCCTCACCCACCTCCCGCCAGAAGTCCAGGGAGCTGTGGCTGCCCCAGCCGGGCTGGCTCTCGCGCTTGATGCCCGCGCGATCCAACAGTGATGTCGCGGACGGCTTCCGGTGGTAGACCCTCGCCAGTTCACCCAGCTCGGATTCGGAAAAGGACCTGGCCATGGACTCCCCCGTCCGGCTCGTGCCTCGTATGCCGGTGCCTGATGCATTCCGACGTCCACGCGGGCCCTCCGTGCTGCCCGCCGACCGGCATCGACCACAATCGTAGTGCCCTGGAACGACCGGTCCGGCGCCGTACCGCCGCGCGGCGCAGCGTCGGGGATACGACAGCCACATCGCGGATCGTCCACGGCCTGGAAACGGCGCGTGCTGACGACCAGTACGGCGGGACAGGCGTATGGGAGGCACTCCGAATGCGATACGGCTCGAGAAACCTTCGAAATACGGGATCGCTGGCGGTCGTTCTGGTAGCCGGCCTCACATTCGCCGGCTGCGGCGGCGGGAACGCCACACCCGGGGTCGGTGACCCCATCGGCGCGGCGGCGGCTGCGCCGGCACCTGCCAACTCGTCCGCGGTGCCAGCCGGCGGGGGGACCCCGTCCACCGCGTCGGGCTCGGAGCACCGCGGCAACGCCGACGCCGACGCGGCGGCTTCGGATCCGGGCGGCGCGAGGGCCGCCGGCGGCGGGTCGCCATCGGCGGGCGGCCCGGTCGTCGCCGGGATGGCGGTCGGCGGGGTGACCGTCGGCGGGGTGGCGGTCGGCGGGACATGGCGGGGAAGCTATGCCTGCGCCCAGGGAACCACCGGTCTGTCGCTGCGGATCGCGGGACCGGACCCGGCCGCGCTCACCGCCACCTTCGACTTCTACCCGCTGCCGGAGAACCCCGACGTTCCCCGCGGCACGTTCACCATGACCGGTTCCGTTCAGGGCGGCCAGATAAGGCTCGACGGTCACGAATGGGTCAGCCGCCCCGCCGGCTACACGATGGTGAATCTCACGGGCACCCCAAGGGCCGGCGCACCCGACCGCATCGAAGGCGGCGTCCGCGGTGTGGGCGGATGCACGGGATTCTCAGTCGAACGCGCTACCCCCGCGGAGAGCTGACGCCCCATTTCAGAGCGTTCGCGGGCAGGATCGGTATGTGCGGACACGTCGGGCAGCGGAGGGCGACTGGCCGGCCATCTGGCCGGTCTGGGAGGCCGTCGTCGCCGAAGGCGAGACGTGCATGTGGGCGCCGGGCACCGACGAGCAGAGCGCGCGGGGCCTGTGGATGTTGCCCGCGCCCGCGCACGTGCTGGTCATGGAGGTCGAAGACGGCCCCGGTTCGACCCGCATCGTCGCGACGGCGCTGCTCACCCCCAGCCAGCCCGGCCTGGGCGACCACGTGGCGCTGGCCCAACTGCTGGTCGACCCGGCCGTGGTCAACTTCGGCGGGGGCGCGTTCGGCCCCGGCGGCTACGGGACCGACCTGGCCAGCAGCCGCGGGGTCGGCCGGGCCGCCGCCGAGGGCATGGTCGACTACGCCGCCGACCTCGGCTACCGCGCGATGCAGCTCAACTCGGTGGTCGCCGCGAACACCCGGCTGGTGGCCCTGTGGAGATCACTGGCCTTCCGGGTGATCGGTACCCTGCCCGCCGCGTACCGCCACCCGTGGCACGGCGACGTCGACCTCTACGTCATGCACCGCTTCCTCCCACCCGGCAACCCGGCCCCCCGCGTACTCGCCTGACCCGGGGTCGACCCCATCGGCCGGCCTCAGCCCGCCCGATGCCCGGCGGCCCCGTCCGCGGCCGCGGTGGTTTTCGCCTCGGCCCGGATCTCGCTGAACAGCGCGATGCGTTCACCAGTGCGCTCACTGATGCGCGTCCGGTCGAACCTCCCGGACGTCCGGGCCGCTAGGCACCCGCGCTGGTGGTGGGACCGGCCGGCTCCCGCCTCCTCGTACGGCCGCGGACGAGGACCATGCCCGCGTATCCGTCCCGCAGCATCTCGGTGCCGACGAACCGATCAGATTTGAGGTCTGTCGTCATTCCGTCAAGGCTGACGATGATGTCATGCATCCCAACGGAGACGGCCGGAAAGGCTATCCCTCCGACCTGGTATCCGCTCGACCTCTCCATATATGCCATCGCGAACGGTGCGCCGGGAACCAGCGCGTTCAGAAAACTTTCGGAGGCGCGACGGAAATCCGCCATGCGGCCGGAGATCGAACACGCGACGAAGAACATGGTGCCGATGTCCCATCGGTAACGAGGCAGATCGAAGACGCTTCCCCGTTCGACCACCGCCCGTTCAGCCAATGTGCGGCGCGGGTCAGCCACGGCTAGATAGGAACGTTCCTGGGTCAGCACTCTCCAGAACGGATCCCAGGTCGTGCTGTAAGAGCGGATCTCCTCCCCCAGCCACGCGACGTTGCTCGCGGAGTGCTCCCACAGGGTGATCCGTCCGCACCAGGGCAGCATCGACAGCGCCGGATAGAGATTGCTCCCGGTGCCGATGTCCAGCCCGTACCACGGGCGGTCGGCGGCGGTCGCCGCCGCGAAGGTGGCGAAGAAATCCCGGACGCCCTCGAGGATCTGCTGGTCGTCGTCACGCAGGACGGCATAGTTGTGCGCGTGGTAGATGCCGGGATCGAACTCGTCCCATCGCGGCCCGGAGTTTCCCGTCGCGTCCTCGTTCTTTTCCGGCTCGGGGCGCGGAGGCCCCTGATGAGTATCCGAGCGAATCGGCCCCGGCTGCTCGGCGGAGAGAGGATGAGGACCGCGTCGGCCAGCGCCCTGGTGTAACACCATACGTCCAGGATGCATCAGGGGACGAGCTCGATCCTGAAAAAATTCACCTGCATGCGGCACATCGATGAAAGGTGGACGGCCGACCAGACTGCCTCTCAGTGAAAATACCTACCGAGAGGATCTTTCGACGCGAGTTCGACGCGAGGCGGAGCCGCATGGCACCCCCTTCCCACACAGCCGGGAAGCAAGGTCCCGGAAATTGCTTGAGCCAAGGAGGTCGTCGCAGTGATCATCCGCTGCAGTCGATCGCCGCCCCGGGCCGCCAACCACTGTGAAATGGGTCACCGGTCAGAGTGGAGCAAAACGGGCAGTGGACGAGAAAAACCACCGACTCCGAGGAGCTTTGCCCGTGGCGGACCGGACTGCGCTCGACCCGTTCTCCAGCATGGACACCATGGATGGCACGGATTCCGATCTCGCGGTACTCGTGATCATGGCTGGGGCGGCCGTCACCGGCTACCTGGCGTCCCTGCTCGTACACCGGATCCTGCGGCGGATCGGTCGGCACTCGCGGATTGTGGAGGATCTCGCCGAACGGGGGCGCCGGCCCGCCCGGCTCACGCTCGTCGTTCTGGGGCTGCTCATCGCGGCGAACGCGACGGTGGAGCAGTCGTGGACGCCGGCCACCATCCGCGTGCTCGGCCTCGCGCAGATCGCCGCACTCGCGTGGGTGGTGGGCGTGCTGGCGTTCGTCGTGGAGGACCTGGCGCTGTCGCGCTACCGGATGGACGTCGCCGACAACCGGCACGCGCGGCGGATCCGGACCCAGGTGATCCTGCTGCGCCGGATCACCGTCGTCGTGATCACCGTGATCGCGGTCGCCTCGATGCTGATGACCTTCCCGAGCGTGCGGGTCGCCGGCGCGAGCATCGTGGCGTCGGCGGGCGTGGTCGGCATCATCGCCGGGCTCGCGGCGCAGACGTCGCTGGCGAACGTCTTCGCCGGGCTGCAGCTCGCCTTCACCGACGCCATCCGGGTCGACGACGTGGTGGTCGTCGAGGACGAGTGGGGCCGGATCGAGGAGATCACCCTCACCTACGTGGTCGTGCACATCTGGGACGACCGGAGGCTGATCCTGCCGTCGACCTACTTCACCACCAACCCGTTCCAGAACTGGACCCGCCGGGAGTCCGCGGTGCTCGGCGCGGTGGAGTTCGACCTGGACTGGTCGGTGCCCGTCGCCGACATGCGAGCCGAGATGCACCGGATCGTCGAGAGCACCGACCTCTGGGACGGGCGGGTCAGCGTCCTGCAGGTCACCGACGCGGTCGGGGACCACGTACGGATCCGGGTGCTGGTGAGCGGGAACGACGGGCCGACGGTCTTCGACCTGCGCTGCCATGTCCGCGAGGCGCTGGTCGACTGGCTGCGACACAACCACGCGGCGGCGCTGCCGCGCACCAGGATCGAGATCGACGCCCCGGCGGCCGGCATCCGCGCCGGAGTCCAGGGCGGCGCGCGTTCCAACGGGCACCGCGTCGAACTCGGCAAGGCCGGCCTGGGCCAGGCTGGTCCTGCCCAGGCCGGGGCCGGCGAGGTCGAACGGGGCAGGGCCGAGCCGGGCAGGACCGCCACCCAGCCGGAGGATCTCTCCGATGCCCGGCTCTTCGCCGGCAGTGCCGAGGCCGAGGAGCGTTCCCGCACGTTCAGCGAGACCACCGAGAACTCCCCGGCCGACGGCACCGGCCTGACCGACAGCACCGGCCCGGCTGACAGCTCCGGTCTGACCGCTCCCAACCCCCGCGAGGCGGACGGCAGCCACACGCCTGACCGTCCCTCGTCGAGGTGAGCCGCCGGTAGGCGGACACCGGAAGGGGGGGGGGGCCGCCCGCGGCCGGGGGGGGGCGGCGGGCGGCGGGGGCCGC
>NZ_JALKFY010000635.1:30420-50728 GCF_023242985.1 Frankia sp. Mgl5
GCCCCGAGATCTCGGGGCAGCGGCCCTTTTCCGTCGTCAGGCGCCTAACCGCTGTCAGTCGCCGGCTCGCCGTTACTTACCGGCGGGCGTACCGACGGCTGTGCGAGGTGCGGGAGAGGCCACGGCCGTTGAAGGCCCTCCACAGCGCCAGCACGATGATCGCGCCGATGATGGAACCGATGATGCCGGACGGCTGGAGCGCGCCCTCACCGATGTCCTTGTTGAACAGGACGTAGCCGAGGAAACCCCCGACGAAAGACCCGACGATGCCTACGGCGATCGTGCCGAGAATTCCGATCGGGTCCGGGCCAGGGAGAACCAGACGCGCGACCGCGCCGGCGATCAGACCGAGCAGGACCATGACGACGAGGAAAGTCAGCATCAGTGGTTTCTCCTTTACCGAGGTTGTTGGCAGCCTTTTGCCCCGCGCCGGAACTCGCAAACACTTTGTCCGGCGAGAACCGGCTCCACCGCTTTGCGGGTGCTTTCAGCGCCCACGCCGCCGGACCGGCTCGGCACGAAGCCGCCTCAGCTGCCGGACTTCGCCGCCTTCGTGGCCCGGCGGCGGCGCACCGACCGCCGGAGCAGGAGCAGCACGGCGCCGCCGAAGACCGCGCCCCCGGTGGCACCGGGATGCCGGCGGGCCTGCTGGCCGGCCGTCCGTGCCGCCTTCCCGCTGGAGGCCGCCGTACGCTCCGCGGCGGCCGCGACCTGCGGGTGCTGCTCCATCTGCTCCCTTACGGTGCCGACCGCCCGGTCCTTCGCCTCGACCGTCTTCTCCGCCGCGGAGGCGAGCGTGGGGTTGTGGCCGACCTTCTCCCGGACCGCGCCCACCGCCTTCTCGGCCGCGTCGCGCGTCTTCTCGGTGGCGGAGGCCACATGCGGCGCGAGCCCGGCGGTCATCTCGTTGAACTTGCGGCGGATGTCGGCGCCCTCCGCGTCCTCGGTGACCGCGGCGTCCTCAATGACCGCGGCGTCCTCGGTGACCGCGGCTCCGGCTGCGGGCACGGTATTCGCGGCACCAGGCATGGTGTGCGCGGCGCCCGGGGCGATGTTCGTGGCACCCGGGACGGTGTTCGTGGCACCAGGAACGACGGCCGGCACGGCGGCCGGTTCGGGCGCGGCCACGACCGGCGGTCGGGGGCCTGTCAGATCGGTACGCGGGGGATTCATGCCCTCGTTCATCTTCTGGTTCTCCTCGGCAGAATCGGGGACTCTCGCGTGCCTGAACGGATGGCGACTTCTGGGTTGCCCGCACGCGTCCTGCCGACGAACTACCCATGGATCCGCCGTAGATAACGCGATGTGTCCACGCATCGCCGTCACCACACACCGTTGTCCGCGATGGTCGCCGACGCCGGATGTCCTGCGCGCCACCGGCTCCGCCCCGATGGGAGGCCCCCGAGGCCCCCGCCCACGGGCCGGACGTCCACCGGCCGATGTAGCCCAGTACACACCGGAGGAGGCGAGCGGGGTGCCGGCCGGCATATGCCATGTACGTCTCGTGCTGGACAAAGGGCGGGGGCCGCGGCGCGAGGTCGGCTACCGTTCCCCCACGGCTTCCGCCGCGCGCGTCGCGTCCAGGAGGTGGCTGATGTCGGATACCGCGGGTGTGGGTGCGGACGACGGCCGGCTCGACGGCCTGTACGGCCTGCGTGAGCTCGCCGGGCGACTCGCGGCCGGGTCGATGAGCTCCCGGGAGCTCGTCGCCGCCTGCCTGGAACGCATCGAGGCGACGTCCACGACCCTGAACACCTTCCGGGTGCTACGGGCCGAGGAGGCGCTGGCGGAGGCCGAGGATGCTGACCAGCGGCTCGACGCCGGGGAGCGGCTGCCCCTGCTGGGTGTCCCGGTGGCCATCAAGGACGACACCGACATGGCCGGCCTCCCCACCGCCTTCGGTGCGGCCGGCGACTTCCCGCCGGCCACCGAGGACTGCGAGATGGTCCGGCGGCTGCGGGCCACCGGCGCGATCATCGTCGGCAAGACGAACACGCCCGAGTTCGGGCAGTGGCCGTTCACCGAGGGGGCGGCGTTCGGCGCGACCCGCAACCCGTGGAACCTCGACTACTCCCCCGGCGGGTCGTCCGGCGGCGCGGCGTCGGCCGTCGCGGCCGGGCTGGTCCCCGCCGCGATCGGGTCGGACGGCGCCGGCTCGGTCCGCATCCCCGCGGCCTGGACCCATCTCGTCGGGATCAAGCCGCAGCGCGGGCGCATCTCCAGCGCGCCGGTAACCGAGCAGTTCAACGGGCTGACCACCTTCGGCCCGCTCACCAGGACCGTCGCGGACGGCGCCCTCCTGCTGGACCTGCTCAGCGGAAGCCTGCCGGTGGACCGGGACCGCCCGCCGGTGCCGGCGGAGACCTTCCTGCGCTCGGCCGAGCACCCGCCGCCCCGGCTGCGCATCGGCCTGTCGCTGCGCGTCCCCTACAGCGGGATGGCGGCCACGCTGGATCCGGCCGTCCGCGCGGCCGTGGAGCGCCTCGCCGAGGTGCTGGCCCGGCTCGGGCATGACGTGGTGCCGGTCGAGCCGCCGTACGGCCTGCTCGGCCTGCTGTTCCTGCCCCGCTCGATGGACGGCATCCGGGACTGGTCGCACCGGGTGCCCAACCCCGAGCTGCTCGATCCGCGGACGGTGGCGAACGCGCGCAACGGGCGGGCGCTGCGGCCGGTGCTCGGGCTGGCCCGGGCCGCCGAGGCACCGGCCCGGGCGTGGATCGGCCGGGTCTTCCGCACGGTGGACGTCCTGCTCGCGCCGACCACCGCGGTGCCGCCGCCGCGGGTCGGCGAACTGAACCGGGAGACGAACTGGGAGACCGATCAGGCGATCGTCGCGGCCTGCCCGTACACCTGGCCGTGGAACGTCCTCGGCTGGCCGGCGGTCAACGTCCCGGCCGGGCTGACGCCTGCCGGGCTGCCGGTCGGCGCCCAGCTCATGGGCCCGGCGGGCGGCGAGGGGCCGTTGATCTCCCTGGCCGCCGAGCTGGAGGACGTCGAGCGCTGGTACACGCGCCGGCCGGGCCGCCTGGAGGCTTCGACGCCCGCCTGACCCGGAGGCTGGCGGCCGATCCGGATCGTCACCGCCGGATACACACAGCGGGACACCGGCACGCGAAGCACCTTGTAGCTCACTCGAGGTGACCTCCGGAGGTGCCATCGGGGGTACAAAATTGGAGGTCGCCCGCGAACGGGCCCCTGCGCCCTGGACAATGGCGCATGCTCAGCAACGTGGTGCCCCGGATCGGGGACTTCGTGGGTCAGTTGGGGGCTGGTCTGCTGGTTCTCGGTGCCGCGGTCGCGGTAGGCGCCGTCACCGACCTGTCGACCGCGGGCTACTTCGGGCTCGGTGCCCTGGTGACCGCGGTGACCTGTCCTCCGGCGGCGACGCTGGGTGTCGGGCTCGCCGCCGAGGTGATGGCCGTCGCCTCGGGGTGGTGGGACCACCGGTTCGGCAACGGTCAGCACATCGCGGCCTGCATCCTGGTCGCGGCCCAGGTCGCGGTGGCCGTCTACGTGTCGGTGAGCCGTAACCGGCGCAGCTCGGAGCTCCAGCAGGTCCGGGCGGTGGCGGAGGTCGCCCAGCGGGCTCTGCTGCCCGAGGTGCCCATCGCGCTGCACGGGGCCGGGTTCGCGGCCCGCTACCTCTCCGCCGCCAAGGAGGCCTCGGTCGGCGGCGATCTCTACGAGGTGGTCGCGACGCCGCACACGATCCGCATGATCATCGGTGACGTGCGCGGCAAGGGGCTGCCCGCGGTGCGGCTGGCGACGGTGGTCCTGGGCGCCTTCCGCGAGGCGGCGGTGACCTGGCTGGACCAGGGGCAGGTCGCGGCCGCCTGCGCCCGCTCGGTCGGCCGCGAGGCCGAGCCGGAGGACTTCGTGACGGCGCTGCTGGTCGACATCTACCCCGACGGCCGGCTCAGTCTGTGCTCGGCGGGCCACCATCCGCCGCTGCTGGTTGGGGCGACCGCCACCACCACGCTGACCTGCCCGTCCTCACCGCCGCTGGGCCTCGGCGACCGCTTCGCGACCGCGACGGCGGACTGGGCGGTCGGCGACCGCCTGCTGCTGTTCACCGACGGGCTGATCGAGGCCCGGGACGGCGAGCGGGCCTTCTTCCCGCTGGAGCGGCACGTCGATCTGCTGCGCGACGTCCCGCCCGATGCCGCGCTCGACCGGCTCACCAGCGCCCTCACCAGGCACGTGGGTGGGAACCTGCACGACGATCTGGCCCTGCTGCTCGTCGAGCGGCGCCCGACGGGCGCGGCGCTGGCCGCCACGGCCCAGGCGCCGTTGTCCGCCGGGGCGCTCCCGGCCACTCCCGCGAACGCGAGCGCGGCCACGATGTCGGAATAGACGACGCGCGCATCGTGGGACGCGCGAGGCGGGCGCGCGAGGCGGGTCAGCGGCCGGCGGAGGCTCGGCGGCGGCCGTCCCGGCGGTAGGAGAACGGACCGGGAAGGTCGACGCTGGAGAGCCCGCCGCGGCGGTTCTTCGACCACACCCGCCAGGAGACGCGGCCGAGCTTCAGGGTCACCGAGGAGACCCCGTTCTCGCTGACGTTCACGTGGAAGGGGCCGTAGCGCGGCCGGCGCGTGTAACGCAGTCCCATGACTACCTCCGGGGAAGATGTGGGGCACGGGGGTCCTTTCCGGCTTTGCCTCCGCTACACCCACGAACACCGATCTTGCCGTTCATGACCCGCCCACCCAGTCGCCATATGTGACTTAGATCACTTATCGCGATCAACATGTTCTGTCGGGCCGGACCTGGACAGGGCCCAGGGGATGCACGCTGTCGACGCGGGATCGCCTGACGGAGCCGGTAACGGCCATCCGCAGCCGGCTACCGGCTGTGCCGACCTTCCTGCGTCGGCAGTCGACCCCGTGCCGGAGTGGCTGGATCTGCAGATCCGCGACCGTGCGCTGCAGGCCACCGGGGCGTGCTTCACGATCACCGACCCGCGGCAACCCGACAACCCGCTGATCTGGGCGAACCCGGCGTTCGAGCGGGTGACCGGCTACCGCCTGGCCGAGGTGGTCGGGCGCAACTGCCGGTTCCTGCAGAACGGCGACGACGACCAGCCGGCGCTGGCGGAGCTGCGCGCCGGCCTGGCCGCGGGCAGGCACGTGGTAGTCGTGCTGCGCAACTACCGGCGGGACGGCACGCCGTTCTGGAACGAGCTCGCCATCAGCCCCGTGTTCGACCCGCTGGGGGAGATCACCCACTTCGTGGGTGTGCAGACCGATGTCACCGAACGGGTCGACGCCCAGCTCGAGCGGGACAGGCTGTTCGAGCGTGAGCGGGCCGCCCGCGGCGACGCCGAGCGCGCCACCGCCCAGCTGCAGCTGCTCGCCGACGTCAGCGAGCTGCTCTCGGGCACCCTCGACGTGGGTGAGGCGCTCGACCGGCTCACCAAGGCCGTGGTGCCCACCGCCGCGGACTGGTGCTCCGTGCACGTCCTCCCACCCCGGTCCGCGCTGACGGGAACGGATTCCGAGGCCATGGGGCCGCGCCGGGTCATCACGCACCACCGCGACCCCCGGCTGCGCGCGATCGCCGAGCGCAGCCAGCTGCTGCAGGCCGAGCTGCCGACCGCGGCGAGCACCGTGGTCCAGGTGCTGCGCACCGGACGTCCCGTGCTGCGGGAACGCATCGACCCCGAGGGCCTGCGGGCGACCCTGCGCCCCGAAGGCCGCGCCGACGAGCTGGTGGGCCTGCTGGAGGAACTGGGCCTGACGACGGCCGTCGCCACCCCGCTGCTCGCCCGTGGCCGGGTGCTCGGCGCGCTGGTGATGGCCCGCTCGTCGGGCTCCTACACCGCGGACGACCTGCGCCTCGCCGAGGATCTCGGCCGGCGGGCGGGCACCGCGATCGACAACGCCCGGCTGTACCGCGCCGAGCACACGGTGTCGGAGTCGCTGCAGCGCTCCCTGCTGCCGACGATCCCCGAGCTGCCCGGCCTCGCGTTCGCGGCCCGCTACCTGCCCACCGCGGCGACGGCGACCGTGGGCGGCGACTGGTTCGACGTGCTCGCGCTGCCCGACGGGGCGGCCGGGGTCGCGATCGGCGACGTGATGGGCCACGACATCGCGGCCGCGGCGGCGATGGGCCAGCTCAGCAGCGTGCTGCGGTCGTACGCGTGGGAGGGCCACCGGCCGGCGATCGTGCTCGACCGGCTGGACCGGCTGGTGCAGGGCCTGGAGATGGCGCAGCTCGCGACCTGCCTGTACGCCTGGATCCAGGTCAACGACGCCGGCTTCGCGCAGGGGGCCGCCGCTCCCGCCTTCATGCGGTGGGCGAACGCCGGCCACCTGCCGCCGCTCCTGCTCACTCCGGACGGGCGGGCCCGCCTGCTGGGTTCCACCGGCGCGCCGCCCACCAACCCGCCCGCCGGCACCCCGCCCGCCGGCACCCCGCCCGCCGGTCCGGCACCTGCCGGCCTGCCGGCCGCCGGGCTGTCGAGCGCGGAAGCCGGAGTGCTGATCGGGGCGGGCGGCGCGGGGTCCTCGCCGCGCCCGGAGCTGCGCATCCTCCTGCCGGCCGGCTCCCACCTGGTCCTCTACACCGACGGGCTGGTCGAGTCCCGGGATCTCGACCTGGACGACGGCCTCGAGCGGCTGCGGCTCATCGCGGAGAAGCACGCCCCCGAGGACGGGCCCGAGGCCCTGGTGGATCTGATCGTCGACCAGATGCTCACCGGCCGGCGCCAGGACGACGACGTCGCGATCCTCGGCCTGCGGGTGCTCGCCGGGCCCGGCTGAGGCCTGCCGGGCCGTGCCGGGCGCCCGTACGGACGTCGGCACCCGACGACGTGTCAGGGTCCGTTATCGTGAGAAGCCAGTCGATGGATCTTGCTGTCCGGTCGGCTGGCCGGGGGCAGCGCTCGCGGGGGGCGGCGTGGGTACTGACGATTGTGCTGGCACGTGTTCCGGCGGCCCGGTGACCAGCGCGTGACCCGCTGGACCGGGAGCGAGGGGGGACGCGACCGGAGCGGCGCGGCGGGCGGGGACGTCGGCCCGAACGAGGCCGGGCTCGGCGTCAGAATGTCGCGGACCCTCGGGCTCCTGCGCCTGGTCGCGGTCCTGTTCGGCATCGCGGTGCTCCTCGCCGACGCGGGATGGTACGGATCTCCGGCCCGGCTCGCCCTGCCGGCCGTCGCCGCCTGCTGGGGCGTGGTCTTCGGCGTGCTCTGCCTGACCCGCGGCCTGGGTCGGGACCTCGCCGCCGGCGAACTCCTGATGGGCCTGGTCGTGGCGGGCTGCGCGCCCTGGGCCGTGCCGCCGGGCGAGCTCGCCACCGGCCCCAACTGGGTGCTGCTGCGGCTCATCGGGACGGGCCTGACCATCGTGTGGTGCTTCCCGCCGGCGGTCTGGCTGCCGGCCGTGCTGGCGTTCGTCACCCTGTACACGGCCGTCGTCCACGAGATCGCCGCGCCGTCCGCTCTGGAGGCGGCGCTACCGGCCGGCGCGGTCATCGCCGTCCCCCTCGCGTTCGCCGCGGTCATCGGGCGGATGCGCCGCGGGGCCCGGCGCTGCGACGAGTGGCTCGCGCTGGCCCACACGCGGCGCCGCGGGCGCGGCATCGTGACGGCACGGCGGCAGGACGTGGCCGAGTCGGACCGGCTCGTGCACGACACCGTCCTGAACACGCTCACCGGTATCGCCTGGGGGGCCCGTGACGCGGGCGGGAAGAGCGTCCACGCCCGGTGCCGGCAGAGCGTGGCGATCTGTGAGGACCTCCTCACCGGCGGGCGGGACTGGGAGGACGGTCTGATGGTCGCCCTCGGCCGGGCTCTGGACCAGGCTCGTGCCACCGGGCTGGGCGTGGAGTTCTCCTTCACCGGCTCCACGGACACGCCGGCCGAGGTCGCCGCCGCCGTGGCCATGGCCGTCAGCGAGGCGCTGTCGAACGTGCGCCGCCATTCCGGACTGCCCCGGGCACGGGTGGAGGCGCGCACCGACCCCACCGGAGTCCTGGTCACCGTGACCGACCACGGCGTGGGCTTCACCCCCGGCCGGTACCGCGCCGACCAGCTGGGCCTGCGCCGGTCGATCATCGACGCGATGGGCGACGTCGGCGGGTCCGCGACCGTGCGGTCGACGCCGGGGGGCCCGACAATCGTGACCTTGCAGTGGTCCCGTCGCTCGCCCGACGCACCGGCGGTCGAGGTCGCCGAGCTCGAGGAGCGGCTGGCCCGCGACACGGCCCGGGCCGCCGGGCGGGGCGCCGTCGTCTGGCAGCTCGCGCTCGGGATCGTGCTCGTGATGCGGCTCTCCTACTACCAGCACCCGGGCCTCGTCGCCCTGGCCTGGGCCGCGTCCGGGGCGGCGCTGGTATGTGCGGGCCGGGCCAGCCGCCGCGGCCCGCTGCGCGGGCCGGCGGTGGCCGGGCTGACCGGGCTGTTCCTCGTCACCCAGATCGCCGCCGGGGCCCTCGGCCAGGAGGGCTCGCGGGTACCGCTCAACTGGGTGCTGGTCAGCGGGCTGGGGGTGTGCGCCTTCCTGACCGCGGCCTGCCCCGTCCGGCAGTGGCTGCCCGCCTCGGCGGCGATCGCCGCGTGCGCGGGCGGCATCGTCGCCACCGGGTACAGCGGCGGGCCCGGGATCGTCGGTTACCTCAGCGTGGTGTTCTACACGCAGGCAGTCGTCCAGTCGGTTGTCGGCGCGCTCGGCCCCATGCGGCGCGGGACGGCGGCGGCGGCCGCCGAGATCGCCCGCGCCGACGCCGAGCTCGCCGCCGACCTGGTCGCCTCCGCCAAGATCACCCAGGATCGTCGGGCCCGGCTCGACCGGCTCCGTGCCGACACGCTGCCGCTGCTGGCCGCCATCGGCGACGGCCGGCTCGACCCCGCGGCCGACGAGGTGCGCGCGCGCTGCGCGTCCAGCGCGGCGGAGCTGCGCCGCGCGATGACCAGCCCCGTCGCCGGCTCGGACCTGCTCGAGGGCCTGGAGCCGGCGCTACGCGCCGCCGAGCGACGTGGGGTGGCGGTACGGATGCAGGTCGCCGGCACCTTCGACGCCGTTCCCGGGACGGCCCGCGACGAGGTGGTCGCCGCGCTCTCGGCGGTGCTGGCCACGGTCACCCCCGCAGCCACCGCGGTCACGGTCACCCTGACCGGCACGGACGACACCGGCGAGGCGTTCGTCACCGCCGACGACCCGGCGGTGGCCGAGGCGGGCCCGCCCGTCACCCCGGCGCCGTCCGCCTGGACGCAGGTCATCGACGACAGCGGCGACGGCCAGCTCTGCGTCGAGATCCGCTGGTGCCCGCCGCAGCGGGTCGGCGGCGCCTGAGCGCGGGGCCTCTGCCGACACGCGGCACCGGTCGTGTTCCAGCACCCAACTTCGATTACGCATCGCACTCGGAAAGTCACCTGGCGTGATTCCCGATCTCGTCGCAGACTCTGGTCGACGACGGACGCGGCCGAGGGAGGGACGTCCATGGCCCTACACGGCCGGGCGAGAGGCAGGCGCGGCGACCAGGCCGTGGAGGTACGGCCGCACCTGGTCATCCCGGACGAGGACGGGCCCGTCCCCCGGTACCGCATGCCGCGCTCCTCACTGTCCGCCGAGACCGCCTACCAGATCGTGCGCGACGAGCTGATGCTGGACGGCAACGCCCGACTGAACCTGGCCACGTTCGTGACCACCTGGATGGACGAGCACGCCGACCGGCTGATGGCCGAGTGCGCGGCGAAGAACATGATCGACAAGGACGAGTACCCGCAGACGGCCGAGCTCGAGGCGCGGTGCGTCAACATGCTCGCCGACCTGTGGCACGCCCCCGACGCCACCGACGCCGTCGGCTGCTCGACGACCGGGTCCTCCGAGGCGTGCATGCTCGCCGGGCTGGCGATGCTGCGCCGGTGGCGCTCCGACGGGCAGCGGGGCCCCGGTGCGCGGCCGAACATCGTCATGGGTGCCAACGTGCAGGTGTGCTGGGAGAAGTTCGCCCGTTACTGGGACGTCGAGCCCCGGCTGATGCCACTCGCGCCCGGGCGGACCCACCTCACCGCCCCGGAGGCCGTCGCCCGCTGCGACGAGAACACGATCGGGGTCGTGGCCGTCCTCGGCTCGACGTTCGACGGGACGTACGAGCCGGTGGCCGAGATCGTCGCCGCGTTGGACCAGCTGGCGGCCTCGGGCGGCCCGGACGTCCCGGTGCACGTCGACGGGGCTTCCGGCGGGTTCATCGCCCCGTTCTGCGACCCCGACCTGGTCTGGGATTTCCGGCTCGAGCGCGTGGTCTCCATCAACGCCTCCGGACACAAGTACGGGCTGGTCTATCCCGGGGTCGGCTGGGCGCTCTGGCGCGACGCCCGGCACCTTCCGGCCGAGCTCGTCTTCGACGTGGACTATCTCGGCGGCTCGATGCCGACCTTCGCGTTGAACTTCTCCCGGCCGGGAGCACAGGTCGTCGCGCAGTACTACTCTCTGCTACGACTCGGCCGGGCCGGTTACCGGCATACCGCCCGCACGTGCCGTGACAATGCGCGTTGGCTGGCGGATGAAATCGCGAAGCTCGGCCCGTTCGAGCTGATCTCGGACGGTTCGGGGATCCCGGCCTTCGCGTTCACGACGAGGGATGCGGCCGAGTTCAGCGTCTTCGAGGTCTCCGAGGCGTTGCGTGCCCGTGGCTGGCTGGTGCCCGCATACCGATTCCCGCCTGATCTGACCGAGCTGGCGGTACTGCGGATCGTCGTGCGGGCCGAGTTCAGCCGGGATCTGGCCCATCTGCTGGTCGAGGACCTGCGCCGGGTGGTCGGACGACTCTCCGGCCCCCGATGGCGGACCGCGGCCGGCGGTGCCGATCTCGCGTCGTTCCACCATTGATCCACCCACCGTCCGAGCCACTCCGAAACCGACACGACCCGACGTATGGAAAACATGAGGGCACACACAGGCCAACACAGGCCGCGGGGTCGGAGAGGCGAACCGCCCTCCGCACAAGGTCCACCGCGGGCGGGCCGCCCTGGGCCCACCAGGCCACACCGAGCCGCACCGGCCCACACCTGGCCACGGCACCCTGCCCCACGCCGGTCGCGACAACCCTGACCCGACTCGTTCGATTCCGGCGGAACTGTCGTAATCAGGACGCCGGCACAACGTTCCGGCGCTCGAGAAAGGGCCGCTAGAATGGTCGATGGAATCAACTCGGAAAGACTGGGGAAATCTAGCCCGGGCACAGGTGCCCACATCCGGCCGGCGACGTCGCGGCCGGGCACACCGGCCACCGGGCCCGGGCACTTCCGGGCCACTGCCGGGTGAGCCGCCCGGAGTCGTGCGCGTCACACATCCGACGCGAGGGAACCAGCAACGCATGTGTTGCGACGGACACACCTTTCGGCAGGTTGTATTCATGCAAACACTTAGCGTGACGCGGCGAACCTCACCATGACGACGGCGACAGAACTAGGCATTGTTGGAGTTAAGCGAAATCGAGAAAGGTGATGCAATGCATTCTGTGACCTCCCCCACGAACGTCACCCCGACCAAGAGCCGGTTAACCGGCGATGTCCCGCGCCAGCCCCAGCGCCGGCACCGGGACAAGGTGACCCGAGCCGACCGCACCGTCATCGCGGTCCGCGAGGCCCTGGCCCGGGCCGACCACCCGGTGCGCGCACGGGTCCTCGCCCTCGACCTGGGCCTGTCCGCCGCCGAGGTGACCGCCGGCCTGCGCCGCCTGCAGGACGTCGGCGCCGCGCTCTCCCACGCCCGCCGCTGGGTGGCCGTGGACGCCACCGCGGAGCCGGAGCCCCAGCCGGGCCATGAGCACCCCGGCCAGGCGACCCCCGCACGTGAACAGCCCGGTCCAGACCTGCCGTGACGGCCGCTGTCTGGGCGTCCCGCCGCTGTCTGGGCGTCCCGCGGCCACGAGCCCGTGTCGGCGCAGCCCCGGGCCCGCGGCGCGCTCGTCTGAGCGCGGATCGCCGAGGCGGTTCCGCACCGGGTTCGTCGCGACCGGTCAGCAGTTCCTCCGCCCGCTGTGGCGCGGGCAGCAGGACCTGATCCTGATTCGCGAGTATGGCCACGGCGTACCCGTTTTCCGGGTCCCGTTGATCCGCCGGTCCAGGAAGCCGTAGCCGTACCGCGGTGGATCGACCGGTCCAGTCCGGACGGGCTCCCCTGCCGGAGCAGGCAGGGTCAGCGGAGAGTCGCGCCGCGCCCGAGCTGCGTCCCGCACCGGTCGACGGCGAACCGACGCCGCTGGAGCGCATGACCGCCAACCTCGTCGACAACGCCGTCCGGTACAACCACCGCGGTGGTCACGTGACGGTCGAGACCGGTGTCGCCGAGGACGTCGGCGCCGGCGACGCCGACGTCCTGCTGCAGATCACCAACTCCGGCCCGCTGATCCCCGCCGGCGGTGCGGCCGGGCCCATGGCCCCGAGGCAACCGTGAGCCCCGCGGTGATGCCGCCGGTCAGGCGGGCGGCGCCACCGAGATCGACTTCACGTCGAGGTAGCCCTCGATGCCCTCGCGACCCAGCTCACGGCCGATCCCGCTGGCCTTGACCCCACCGAACGGCGCGTTCGGGTCCATGCTGTACGCCTGGTTGACGCCGAAGGTCCCGCTGCGGACCCGGCGGGCGACGGCGAGACCCCGTTCGACGTCCGAGGTCCACACCGAGCCCGAGAGGCCGTACTCGGTGTCGTCCGCGATGCGGACGGCGTCGGCGTCGTCGGAGTAGGGCAGCACGGTCAGCACCGGGCCGAAGATCTCCTCCTGCGCGATGCGCATGTTGCTCTCGACGTCGGCGAAGACGGTCGGGCGGACGTACCAGCCCTGGTCGATCCCGGCCGGCAGGTCGCTGCCGCCGACGACCAGGCGGGCGCCCTCCTTCTGGCCCTCCTCGATGTACCCGCGCACCCGCTCCTGCTGCCGGCGGGCGACCAGCGGGCCGACCTTCGTCGCCGGGTCGGACGGGTCGCCGACGGGCAGCGACTCGACCATCGCGGCAAGGGCGTCGACGAACTCGCCGTAGCGCGCGCGGGGGACGAGGATCCTGGTCTGGGCGACACAGGCCTGCCCGCTGTTCATCAGGCCGGCGATCTCCACGCCCGCGGCCACGGCGGCGGGGTCGGCGTCGTCGAGCACGACCGCGGCGGACTTGCCGCCGAGCTCGAGGCTGACCCGCTTGAGGTTCGACCCGCAGGACGCGGCCACCAGGCGACCGGCCGCGGTGGACCCGGTGAAGGACACCTTGTCCACACCCGGGTGCGCCACGAGGTACTCGCCGATCTCCCGGTCACCGGGCAGCACGCTGACGACGCCCTGCGGCAGCCCGGCCTCGGCGAGGCTCTCGGCCAGCGCGTAGGCGTCGAGAGGCGTCTCCGGCGACGGCTTCAGGACGACCGAGCACCCGGCGAGCAGAGCCGGCACCAGCTTCCCGATGGTCAGGAACAGTGGCATGTTCCACGGGACGATGGCGGCGACGACCCCGATCGGCTCCTTGCGCAGCAGAACGTCCTGCCCGTAGAAGCCCTTGCGCGGCTCCTCCCACGCCAGGTTCTCCGCGATGTCGGCGAACGCGCCCATCATCAGCAGCGGCAGCGTCACATGCGACAGCTTGGCGAACGAGATCGGCGCGCCCATCTCGGCGCTGATCAGCTCGGAGAGCTCCTTGCGCCGCGGCTTGAGCAGCGCGCCCAGCCGCCGGATGACCGCGACCCGCTCGGCCGGGTCGAGGCGCGGCCACGGCCCCTCGTCGAACGCGGTACGGGCGGCGGCCACCGCCCGGTCCACATCCTCGGTGCCGGGCGCGGCGACGCGAGCGATGACCTGCTCGCTGTGCGGCGAGACCACCTCGATCGTGCGCGTGCCGCTGGGCGCGACCCATTCGCCCCCGATAAACAGACGATCTTGTTCCTGCATGAGTCCCTCCGGACACGGCCCGCGACGATGTGACGATCAGCTGTGGTCTGACAGATTCAGGCATGGTGACGAACCCCGGGCCGGCGGGCCGGAATTCCCGCACGACGGAGCACCGCGCCGCCCGGCGCACCACGGCACCCGGGTGGCCGGGGCAGCCGACGCACCCCGCCGGCCGGCGAGCGGTGGGACGACCGTGCGCGGCCCGCGGCGACTCCCGCGGGCGATCGAACTCACGAGCCGGGGCCGCCGCGGTCGACGGCACAGGTGCGGGCCCGAGCCCCGCGGCCGTCGACAGTTGCGGTCGTCATACGACAACACTAACGTTGGCGCCTAAATCGAACAACCGGATCCGGTGCGCCCCAGGGGCGGGAATGTGATCCACTCGGCGCATATTTCAGCCGTGCCCGCCCGGCCACGCGAGCATGACTGATCATCATCCCCGGTCCCGCCCGACACCAACCCGAAGATCGAACTCAGCGTAGCGCCAAGAACACCGGCCGCAAATACCCCGGAGCGGGAGCCGGCACGCGCGAACGCCGGCTTCCCGGCACTTCACCCGCGTCACGGAACCCTTCACCAGGCGCTGCCACCGCTGCCCCACGGGCACCCGACCCGAATAGGAGACCTCCGCCCGCCGGCGGCGGGCGTGAAATCCGGCGGCCAGCCGGAACAGCGACCTTTCCACGTCGACTTCGGCAACACAGTCCAGAAAGACGCCCGACGCCACCGGAACGGAGTTCACGCGGTGACTCCAGGCCTTTCCAGGAATATCTCAGACCGTTCCGCCGGCCCAGGGCCGGCCGGCCCTGGGCAGGTCGCCGGGAAGACACCGACGGCGGCTGCGGGGCGATTGGCAGCATTCCGTGTACAGCGCACGGCTGACATCGAATTCACGGACATGGAGGCAGTTATGCCCGGCAAAGCGGAAGAACCGAACGTCACCCGGCCGCGCGCCCGCCGCTCGGAACTGGCGACCCCGGCCAGCAGTGAGCGGATGTGCGAGAAGGCCGCCGGTTCCGGAGCGGACCTCGTCTTCCTCGACCTGGAGGACGCGTGCGCGCCGTCGGCCAAGGAGGCCGCCCGCGGCATCGCCGTCGCCGCGCTCACCGACCTGGACTGGGGACACACCGTCCGCGCCGTCCGGGTGAACGGCCTGGACACGCCCTGGTGCCACGACGACATCATCGAGGTCGTCACCGGGGCGGGCGCGTCGCTCGACGTGCTCATCGTTCCCAAGGCCCGCTCGGCGCGTGACGTCTGGTGGGTCGACGTGTTGCTGACCCAGCTCGAGACGAAGCTCGGACTGACCCGGCGGATCGGGCTGGAAGTACTGATCGAGGAGGCGGAGGGCCTGTCCAACGCCGCCGAGATCGCCCGGTCCAGCAGCCGGCTGGAGGCGATAATCTTCGGCGCCGGTGACCTCTCGGCGTCGCTGCGCGCCCGGGTGGACGGCAACTTCGACCCCGTCGGGGAGTACCCGGGCGACTTCTGGCACTTCGCGCGCGTCCAGGTGCTGTCGGCGGCGCGCGGGGCGGGCATCGACGCGATCGACGCGCCGTACCCCGCCTACAAGGACGTCGACGGGTACCGCCGGTCGGCCACCCACGCGAGCCTGCTCGGCTTCGACGGGAAGTGGGCCATCCACCCGGCTCAGGTGCCCATCGCCAACGAGGTGTTCGCGCCGACCGAGCAGGAGGTGGCCGAGGCGCACGAGGCGATGAAGATCTACCGCGAGTCCGAGGCGGAGGGGGTCGGCGCGATCGGCCGCGACGGCCGGCTCGTCGACGCCGCCCACATGCGTCTCGCCGAGAACGTCCTGCACAAGGCCGCCCTCGCCAGCGGAACCGCCCCGGCGAACTGAGCTGCCCCGCCCAGCTGAGCCGCCTCTGGCGGCGGGCTACCTCACCGACGGTCGGCGCCGCCCTCACCCACGGTCGGCGCCGCCCTCACCGGTGGGTGGGGCGGCTGCCCCGTCCGCACGGAAATGCGCATGCCGAAAACCGCGCGGGGGTTTTACCGGAGTTACCCCGCGCGGTTGACCGGACATCGCCGGCCTCTTCCCTCATGCCGCCCGGCTATTCGAGCGGCATCTTTACCTCCGCGACATGATGTGTAGACTGACGGCCATGGGTGAGCGTTTATCAGATTCCATTCCGGCGCGACGCCTCGAGGGGAAGGTCGCGGTGGTCACCGGCGCGGGTTCCGGCATAGGCCGGGCCGCCGCCCTGCTGTTCGCGCGCGAGGGAGCGAGGGTGGTCTGCGCCGACCTCAGCGGCCGGGAGAAGGAAACCTCGACCATCATCGGTGAAGGCGCCGTTCCGGTACATGTCGACGTCACATCATCGGCTGATGTGCAGAATATGATTGACACCGCCGTGCAGGAGTTCGGGCGGCTCGACGTGCTGTTCAACAACGCCGGCGGCGGCGGCCCACGCAAACCGATCACCGAGTTCGACGAGGAGACCTTCGACAAGCTGATCGCGGTCAACCTCAAGGGCGTTTTCCTCGGAATGAAGTACGGAATCGCCGCCATGCTGCGCGGCGACGGCGGTTCAGTCATCAACACCGCCTCGGCCGCCGGTCTCGTCGGCTGGAAGGACCAGGCCATATATTCGGCGGCAAAAGGCGGGGTCGTCCAGATGACCAAGTCCGCGGCGCTGGACTTCGCCGAGTCCGGCGTTCGGGTCAACGCCATCTGCCCGGGCATGACGTGGACGGGTCTGGCGCACGCGGCCGACGACTCCGAGCCCCCCGTCGCCAACCTGCCCCAGCCGATGCGGCGCTGGGGCCGGCCGCAGGAGCTGGCGGCGGCCGCGCTGTTTCTCGCCAGTGACGAGTCGTCGTTCGTCACCGGCACCGCCATCCCGGTGGACGGCGGGTACGTGGCCCGTTGAGTCGCGGGCCGGCGAACGGGTCGCCGCGGCGCCGGTGACGGGTCACCCGTCCCACCGCGACCCCGTCCGCCGGCCCGCGGCCATCGCCTAACGCCCGCTCAGCCGCGCGGCGACGGGAGCGAAGCTTTCGATCTCCGACTGCTGGACGGTGATGTAGTTCATCCCGAACGCCTCGCGGCGTTCCTGGAGGCGCTCGGCGACCTCGTCCGGGGAGCCCACCAGCATGTTCGGATGGTTCGGCAGGCTCACCGGGTCGACCCGCATCGCCGCCGCGACCCGGGCGACGGCCGCGTCGGCCTCCTCGGCGTCCTTGGTGATCCGGGTGAAGAACGGCGAGGTCTCGATGTCGATGCCGGCGAAGCGCTCACCAGCCGCGTCGCGGACGTAGCCCAACCGGCGCGCCGCCTCCTCGGCGGGCGTCAGGCCGTCCTCGTTCACCGCCGCGAACGGCACGGTGGAGATGCTCACGATGTCGGCCTCCCGCCCCGCGAGGGAGAGGACCCGGCGACGGCCGCCGCCGATCATGATCGGCGGGTGCGGCTGCTGCACCGGGCGTGGCAGGCCGGCGTAACCGGTGACGTTGACGAACTCCCCGTGCTGATCGAGGTCCTGCCCGGACCAGTGGGCCCTGAGCAGCGCGATCACCTCGGTCAGCTTCTTGATCCGCTGGCCCGGCGTCTCGTAGGGGACACCCATCGCCCGGTACTCGGGCTCGCTCCAGCCCGCGCCGATCCCTAATTCGAGGCGGCCGTCGGAGAGCAGGTCGATCGTCGCCGTCTCCTTCGCCAGCACGGCGGGCACGTGGTAGTCGACGCAGAAGACCCGGCAGCCCACCCGCAGCGTCTCGGTGACCGCCGCGGCCGTGGCCATCGCCGCGATGGGCGCCAGGTACTGCGGTGGCCACCTTGCTTCCTTCTGCGCCGGCCCGTGCCCCAGGTAGTGATCAGCCAGGAAGAGCGTCGAGTACCCGAGATCCTCGACCCGGCGGGCGAGGTCACGCCACTCGGACCCGGACTTGGCCTTCGTGGCCTGGACAGCGAAGCGGAACGGCCGCAAGGTTGACATCGACGGAGAATAACATGCGCGTCCTACTATAGGACGACCTTGGATATGTGGTAACGTCACTTCCGCGAGGGAAGATCGACGTTCTCCCGGCCGCGCCGAAGGGACATGGGGATGGTCAAGCGGACGAGGTTCAAGGAGTACGAGGACCGGTACGCCAACTACCGGTTCCAGTTAGACGAGGACGGCATCCTGCTCATGCAGTGCCACACCAACGGCGGCAGCCTGGTGTGGGACTGGAAGTCCCACGACGACATGGCCGACGCGTTCGCCGACGTCGCGGGCGACCGCGAGATCAAGGTGCTGATCCACACCGGCACCGGCGAGAACTACAACGCCAACTGGGGCGCCCTCCCCAACGGCGAGCCCCCGGAGAAGCCCGAGTACCGGCTGATGCCGGGCGACCGCGGGCTACGCAAGCTCGACGAGAAGGCCTGGTACAACCGCAACCTGATCAACAACGTCCTCGACGTCGGCGTCCCCATGATCAGCGCGGTCAACGGCCCCTGCAACATCCACTCCGAGGTCCCGCTGATGGGCGACATCGTGCTGGCCTCCGAGGACGCCTACTTCCAGGACGTGTCGCACTTCCCCCGCGGCCAGGTCCCCGGCGACGGACAGCACGTCATCTGGCCGTTCCTCGTCGGCCACAACCGCGCCCGCTACCTGCTGCTCACCGGGAAGAAGCTCGGCGCCCAGGAGGCGCTCTCGTGGGGCGCCGTCGCCGAGGTGCTTCCGAAGGACCAGCTCCTCGACCGTGCCTGGGAGCTCGCGCGGGAGCTGGTGCGCAAGCCACCGCTCGTGCTGCGCTACACCCGCGACCTGTTCACCCAGGACCTCAAGCGGGCCTTCCTGAACGAGCTCGGCCACGGCCTGGGCCGCGAGACCTACGCCCAGCGGGAGTTCTTCCCGTTCGGCGGCGGCATGGAGCCGCTGGACAGACCGTGGGACGCACAGCCCTGGTCGGATTAAGAATCGACCTCGACGTCGAATCGCCGACCACCGGAGGCTGACAGCATGCACGCACTCCAGGGAGTCCGGGTCCTTGACCTGGGCACCTACCTCGCGGGGCCGTTCTGCGCCACAGTGCTCGGCGAGTTCGGGGCCGACATCATCAAGGTCGAACGGCCTGGCACCGGAGACAACCTTCGCCGCTTCGGCACCGACACGGACTGTGGCGACACCCTGGTCTGGCTCAGCGAGAGCCGCAACAAGCGGTCGGTGACCCTCAACCTCGGCGATCCCCGTGGCCTCGAGATCCTCCGGGAGCTCATCGCCACCGCCGACATCGTGATCGAGAACTTCCGGCCCGGTGTCCTCGAACGCTGGGGCCTCGGCCCCGAGGTGATCCAGGAGCTGAACCCGCGCGCGATCCTGCTGCGGGTCTCCGCCTACGGCCAGTCGGGGCCCAACCGGGACCTCCCCGGCTTCGCCCGGATCGCCCACGCCTTCTCCGGGCTCGCCTACCTGGCCGGCGAGCCGGGCGGGACACCCGTCACCCCGGGCTCGACCTCGCTGGCCGACTACATGACGGGGCTGTACGGCGTCATCGGCGTGCTGATGGCCCTGCGCGCCCGGGAGAGCACCGGGAAGGGCCAGGTCGTCGACCTGGCCCTGTACGAGACGATCTTCCGTGCGCTCGACGAGATCGCGCCCGCCTACCAGCAGTTCGGCTTCGTCCGCGAGCGGATGGGCGCGGACACCGTCAACGTGCTCCCGCACAGCCACTACCGGACCAAGGACGACCGCTGGATCGCGATCGCCTGCTCGAACGACGACATGTTCGCCCGGCTGGCCCGGGCCATGGAACGCCCCGAGCTGGCCGACGAGGACGAACTGGGCCCGAAGGCGAAACGCCTGGCCGCCCGGGACCTGGTCAACGAGCTGGTCGGCGGGTGGGTCGGGTCGCTGCCGTGCGACGAGGTGCTGGCCCGGTGCAAGCAGGCCCAGGTTCCGGCGGGCCAGCTCTACTCCATCGCCGACATCTTCGACGATCCGCAGTACAAGCACCGCGAGACCATTGCCGTCGAGGAATCCCGGATCGGCCCGCTGGCAGTGCCTGGAGTGATCCCGGCACTCTCCGAAACCCCGGGTGAGATCCGCTGGTTGGGGCCGGAACTCGGCGCGCACACCGACGACGTCCTCACCGAACTACTGAACCGCACCCCGGAGGACATCGCGCGACTGCGCGCCGACGGAGTGATCTGAAACCAAGAGTGATCTGACACCAGACGTCGAAGCCCCGGCCCAGCGTGAGCTCGCCGGCGGTGGGAACGAAACCATCCTGCGAGAGGGGTTGAAGCCGATGGCCATCCAGGAAAAACTTGCGACCGGCAGAGGCAAGTACACACCGGGGTACCCGAACCTCGACACCGGGCCCGTCGACTACGAGGACTCGATCTCCGAGGAGTTCTTCCAGGCCGAGCGCGAGGCGATCTTCAAGCGGACCTGGCTGAAGGTCGGCCGGATGGAGCAGCT
>NZ_JALKFY010000130.1:0-271 GCF_023242985.1 Frankia sp. Mgl5
TAGTGAACGTTATTGGTCGCGACCAGCTGAATCTGCGTCTCCTGGTGAAGCCGGATCATGCGTTGATTGAGGCGACGCTCCTGTTCCAGCCCGTGATCCTGCAGCTCCAGAAAAAAGTTGCCTTCACCAAAGATCGCCTTGTAGTTTTCCGCAGCGTTGCGGGCTGCCTCCATATCGCCAGCGAGAAGCAGCCGCGCCACTTCACCGCGGGAACAACCGCTTAGTGCGATGATGCCTTCATGGTGATTGCGCAATGCCTCTTTATGTAAAC
>NZ_JALKFY010000131.1:0-271 GCF_023242985.1 Frankia sp. Mgl5
CCGCCGATCAGGCTTGGAGGCAGATAGCCCAACACTACATTGGCATCGGTCACTGTGGGATTATCCCCTCCACGGCTATAACAGGCTGGCCCCGGTTCGGAACCGGCGCTTTGCGGCCCGACGCGAAGCGCTCCCGTCAGCGGAACATGGGCAATCGATCCTCCTCCCGCTCCAACTGTCACCACTTCCAGAGAAGGGGCCTTGACTGGAAATACGCCTACTTTTGTTTCCCGGGATACCCTTGGCGTACCGTCAAACGTTAATGATACAT
>NZ_JALKFY010000132.1:0-271 GCF_023242985.1 Frankia sp. Mgl5
ATTCGCTCTTGATTGTCAATTGCGATGACACCTTCATGCATGGCGTGAAACGCGGCTGTCCGCTCCCTGAGGATACGAGCCATCTCATGCGGTTCCAGATCAAGCATCTGCCGCTTGATGTGTTTGGCCAGCAGCCATGAGCCCAATACGCCGAACAAAAGCGACAAAAACAGCGCGATCACAATGCTTCTCTGCTGGGACAGGATCATCTCCACAATCCCGGGCAGGAGGTGGCCGGTAATCACCACACCGACTTGACGATGTTGCGTGT
>NZ_JALKFY010000133.1:0-270 GCF_023242985.1 Frankia sp. Mgl5
ACGACCGCGAGGTACAGCCAGCCCTGCCCGGTCGGGACGTACGTGACGTCGGCGGTCCAGACCCGGTCCGGTGCCGGGGCGGTGAAGTCGCGTCCGACCAGGTCGGGTGGCAGGTACGCGGCCCGGTCCCGGCGGGTCAGGCTGACCCGCCGCCGGCGGTGGACCCCTTGCAGGCCAGCCTGTCTCATCAGCCGGGCGACGCGCTTGCGGCTGGTTCGGACGCCGGCGGCGGCCAGGTCGGCGTGCACTCGTGGGGCGCCGTAGGTCGCC
>NZ_JALKFY010000134.1:0-270 GCF_023242985.1 Frankia sp. Mgl5
GTTTTGCGAAGCTAAAGCAGCGAGTACTCGAATTGGAGCAGATGCAGTTTTGCGATTTGAAAGCCCCGTTTGAACCTGAATTTACCCCACCTGTCTCGATTGAGGAGGCTGGCCGGACAATTCTGGCCGCCTTGCGGGTAATGGGTCCGGAATATAGCGAGATCATGGAAAAAGCGCCGGAGCAAGCCTGACCTGGATGCGTCAGCCACACTACTACATGGGGCTTTATCCGTATACGTATGCCGCGGGCTTGACAGCATCGACAGCGGT
>NZ_JALKFY010000135.1:0-270 GCF_023242985.1 Frankia sp. Mgl5
TCCCACAGCAGCTCGCTTATGTCTGGTTCGGCCTGGGAAAAAGCACCGATACAGAATCGCGCTTCGGGAGATTTGCTTCCAGCCAGCTTGGAAAGAATGGCACCAGCTCCCAGATAATCTTCAATTGCGGGGCGCAGGCTGTTTTCATCCTCTTTACCAGCGGGCCAGTGCTCACCGCATGGGATCACGGTAATCGCCGCTCCTGTCTCTGATTGCAGCTGATTTGCCAGATTTGCTGCTGCAGAGGCATTTAACAGGCTGCCGACCAAC
>NZ_JALKFY010000136.1:0-270 GCF_023242985.1 Frankia sp. Mgl5
CCCCTGCGAGAACCCGAAGCACATTCTCCGCCACGGTTGTCGCCATGATCAGGTTGCATTCAACGGTTGTGCCCCCTACATGCGGGGTGACGATCACGTTAGGCAGGGATAACAGCGGCAGATCTGGCGCAGGCGGCTCCGGGTTGAACACATCAAGGCCGACTCCGGCAATTTTGCCCTCTCGCAACGCTTCATACAAATCATGCTGGTTGACCACTCCTCCGCGAGCCGTATTTATCAGGTACGCGGTTGGCTTCATCAGGGAAAAAT
>NZ_JALKFY010000137.1:0-270 GCF_023242985.1 Frankia sp. Mgl5
GGCCAAATACTGCTGGTCCGCGTTGTTCATCCCCGTTACCCCTTCCTCCATTGAGTGGAAGCTGCGCTTCGCTCATTTTTCTTTTTGTCCTGTTGGTCGACAGATTTACCTACCTTGCCGTAGAAACCTCCGCCGCCTGTGAAAATGGCCAGTTGACCTGTCCGCGCCTGCACGATCGTTTTGGCGACAGCTTCCCCAACAGCCGCAGCCAATCTCACTTCATCGATCCTGTGCAGGATGTTCATCTCTGTTCCGAACGCTTGGTAGAGC
>NZ_JALKFY010000138.1:0-270 GCF_023242985.1 Frankia sp. Mgl5
CAATCCGCCAGCATGTTCCCTGTGACGAACTGATCGTTGTCGATGATGGGAGCAGCGACAAAACTGCAGACCTGGCGCTTTCCTGGACGGATCGTGTTATTCGGCTGCCGCGTAATCAGGGAAAAGGACATGCTCTGCAAACAGGCTGGAATCAGGCAAGCGGAGAGATTCTGTTGCTTTTGGACAGTGATCTGCAGCATACCGCAGCGGAAGCAAAGCGGTTGCTTGCGCCTGTTCAGGCGGGTGAATGCGAGATGGCCATTGCTGTAT
>NZ_JALKFY010000139.1:0-269 GCF_023242985.1 Frankia sp. Mgl5
GTTTTGAAACGCGCGCGCGATGCCTTTTTCCGCCCGTTTATATGGAGGAAGAGAGAGGATCTCCTCGCCTTGAAAGCGGATGCTGCCCGAAGTTGGCTTGTATAAACCGCTTATGCAGTTGAGCATGCTGGTCTTGCCCGCTCCGTTGGGCCCGATGAGGGCAAAAATCTCTCCGTTATCCACATGGAAGCTTACCTCCGACAGGGCGGCCACTCCACCAAACCGAAGCGACAGCCGATCGACTTCCAATAATGCCATCTCTTCACCCC
>NZ_JALKFY010000636.1:0-49297 GCF_023242985.1 Frankia sp. Mgl5
TGGCGGGTGAGTGAGTCCATGAACTCACTCACCCGCCACGCACCTTCAGGCACCGCGAGATGACCTTGAGTCCGGGTTGGGGGCGGGCCCCGACCCGGACTCCGGGGTGGGGGTTCGCGGCGGGGGGGTGTGGTGGGGGGTGTGGTGGCGGCGCCATTCCTGGGGGGTGGTGCCGTAGGCGGCCCGGAAGCGGCGGCTGAAGTGGGAGGGGTCGGCGAAGCCGTTGGCGCGCGCGATGGCGGCGATGCTGCGGCCGCGCGCGTCCCGGGCCGCGAGCGCGGAGCGGGCCCGTTCCAGCCGGTTGCGCACGATCCACTGTTCCAGGCTGAACTCCGCCTCCCGGCACAGCCGGTAGAGGTGACGCACGGACACCCCGACCGCGGCCGCGATGCCGTCCGCGTTCAGATCGGGATCGGCCAGGTGGGCCAGCACGTGGTGCCGCACGCGGGCCAGCATGATCTCCGCCGGTGTTCCCGGGGCGTCGTCGGGGCCGCGGGCCGCGCTCACCAGTAACGCCCGGAGGAGCTCGACGGTCGCGGTGCCGACGCCCGCGGCGGACTCGTCCCGCTCGAGGGCCGCGGCGTCGCGGGCCAGCGCGGTGAGGTGGTCGGTGACCAGCGGGTAGAGCGGGCTGCGGGCGAGGTTCGGGGCGCCGCGCCGGACGACCTCGCCGGGCAGGCCGAGCGAGGCCAGCGGTACCTGCAGGCCCTGGCCGCATCCGCCCTCGGCGTTGGCGTACTCGAACGCGGAGCTCAGGTCGGTGCAGTACAGCTCGCCGGCGGTCAGCTCGCGGCGGACCCCGAACTGCTCCTGGACGGCGCGCCCGTGCCGGCGCTGCGCGAAGGACAGCACCGGGGGAGCGCTGTCCTGGCGCACGTGCCGGGCGGTGCGGATCATGTGCTGGCCGGCGTTGACGGTCGTGCGGATCAGGCCGACCTCGCCGAAGCTCCACGACTCGATCCGGCCCCGGATGTCGTGCTGGGCGTGCACGCTGAACCGGCTGATGACGGTGAGCGCGACGATGGCGTCCCGGGCGACCTCGGCGCGCCGGTGCGCCGGCAGGTGGTCGAGATCAAGAACCGTCGCCACCGGTGCTCCTCCCATGAATCGTCCCAAGGGTCGCGGATGTGGCACGGAGAGTCCAGAACCGTGCACGCAGAGACCAGCACGGCCGACCCGATCCGCCTAGCGTGGACGTGAGGGGACGCCTGCTGACGACCGGCGCCGGGGACGACTCGCGTGTCCCCGGGCCGCCGAGAGGAGACATCGTGGCGACCGTGACGACGCTGGACGGCACCGAGATCTACTACAAGGACTGGGGCGAGGGCCGGCCCGTGGTTCTCAGCCACGGCTGGCCGCTGCAGGCGGACAGCTGGGAGGCCCAGATGCTCTTCCTGGCCTCGAACGGCTACCGCGTCGTCGCGCACGACCGCCGCGGCCACGGGCGGTCGTCCCAGCCGTGGAACGGCAACGACATGAACACCTACGCCGACGATCTCGCCGCGCTGATCAGTCATCTGGACCTGCGTGAGGTCACGCTGGTCGGGTTCTCGACGGGCGGCGGCGAGGTGGCCCGGTACGTCGGTCGGCACGGCACGGACCGTGTCGCGCAGATCGTGCTGGTCTCCTCCGTGCCGCCGTTCATGCTGAAGACCGACGACAACCCCGGCGGCGTTCCGGTCGAGGTTTTCGACGGCCTCCGTGCCGCCTCGCTCGCCGACCGTTCACAGGCCTACCGGGATCTCGCCGACGGCCCGTTCTTCGGCGCGAACCGTCCCGGGCAGGAACGCTCCCAGGGCATCCGCGACTCGTTCTGGCTGCAGGGAATGCAGACCGGAGCGCGCAACGCGTTCGAGTGCATCGCCGCGTTCTCGGCCACCGACTTCCGGCCCGATCTCGCCGCGTTCGACGTGCCGACGCTCGTCATCCACGGGGACGACGACCAGGTGGTCCCGATCGAGGTCGGCGGCAGGCGGTCGGCGGAACTGGTCAAGGGCGCCGAGCTGACGGTGTACGAAGGTGCTCCGCACGGCATCACCGAGACGCACAAGGACCGGCTGAACGCCGACCTGCTGGCTTTTCTCGCCACCTACCCCGCCTCCGCCTGACCAACAGGGAGACACATTGAGTATCGACAGTGCGGCCAGCCCGGCCGGCTCCGGCAAACCCGACACGATCGTCCTGGTACACGGCCTGTGGATGACCCCGCGCAGCTGGGAGGGCTGGATCAGCCGGTTCGAGGAGAAGGGGTACCGGGTCATCGCGCCCGCCTATCCCGGTTTCGAGGTGGAGGTCGAGGCGCTGCGGGCGGACCCGAAGGTCATCGCCGAGCTCACCGTGCCGGCCACCGTCGACCACCTCGCCGGAGTGATCGAGGGCCTCGACAAGCCGCCGATCATCATGGGGCACTCGTTCGGGGGCACCCTCACCCAGCTGCTGCTCGCCCGCGGGCTCGGCGCGGCCGGAGTCGTCATCGACTCAGCGCCGACCGAGGGGGTGCACGTCAACCCGCTGTCCCAGGTGAAGTCGCTCTTCCCGATCCTGAAGAATCCCGGGAACTTCCACAAGGCGGTCGGGTTTACCCCGGAGGAGTTCCACTACGCCTTCGCGAACACCCTCAGCCGGGAAGAGTCCGACAAGGTCCACGAGCGCTACCACATCCCGGCGCCGGGAAACTGGGTGTGGGTCTACGGCCTGATCGCCAACTTCAAGCCGGGACACCAGGAGACCTGGGTCGACTACGACCGGGACGACCGGGCGCCGCTGCTGTTCATCGGTGGCGGATCGGACCACATCATGCCGCCGTCGGTGAACAGGTCGAACGCGAAGAAGTACCACAACTCGGCGGCGCTGACCGAGTACTTCGAGTTCGAGGGCCGGTCGCACTGGACCTGCGCCGAGCCCGGCTGGGAGGCCGTCGCCGACCACGCGCTGCAGTGGGCCGTCGAGCATGCCGGCCAGCGCCCGTCCAGGACAGCAGCTGGCTGAGGCCCCGCGGCGGCGGGTCTCGTCCGCGGGCCCGCCGTCGCCCGACTGCCGCCCAGTGGCGATCACGCTTCGGTGGGTGGCGGCTCGTCGTGGGCGCGGGCGACGTCGGCGGCGATCAGAGCGTCCACCTCCGCGTTCGTGTAGCCCAGGTTCCTCAGGATGCGCCGGGTGTCGGCTCCCTGCGCCCGTGGGGGACGGCGCACCGAGCCGGGCGTGGCGGACAGTTTGATCGGGATGCCGATCCCGCGATAGCCGTCGAGCTCCACGACCATGTTCCGGTGCCGCAGGTGCGGGTCGGCCAGTGCCTGCGCGACGTCGTGCACCGCCGTCGCGGGTACCCCGCGGGCCAGCAGCTCCCGGGCCAGGCCGTGGCGTGCGCGGGGCGCGATCGCCTCACGCAGGATCGCGCGCAGCGCAGCCACGTTCGCGACCCGGGCGGCGTTCGAGGAGAAGCGCGGGTCCCCGGACAGCTCGTCCCGGCCCAGCGCGGTGGCGAGCGCGGCGAACTGCCGGTCGTTGCCGGCGCCGATGAAGATCGGGCCGTCCGCGGCGTCGAAGGTGTCGTACGGAGCGATCGCGGAGTGGGCCGAGCCGGTCCGGATCGGCACCTGTCCGTCCGCCAGGTGCGCCGCCGAGTGGGGATGAAGCAGGGAGGCAGCTGTGTCGACGAGCGTGCAGTCCACGAGCTGGCCCACGCCGGTGCGGGCGCGGGCGTGCAGTGCGAGCAGGATCCCGGCGAACGCGTAGATGCCGGTGACCATGTCGACGATCGGCACGCCGACCCGCAGCGGGGGCCGGTCCGCCTCGCCGTTGATGCTCATCAGACCGCTGTACGCCTGGGCCACGGCGTCGTATCCGGGCATGGCGCCCATCGGCCCGTCGGGGCCGAAACCGGTGATCCGGCACCGGACGAGCCGGGGATGGCGCGCCCGCAGCGTCGGGTCGTCGAAACCCCAGCGCGCCAGTGTCCCGACCTTGAAGTTCTCCACCAGGACGTCGGCTTCCCCGAGCAGCCGACCGAGCACGTCGTGCCCGGTCGGAGTGCTCAGGTCGAGGCAGATGTTCGTCTTGTTGCGGTTGATCCCGGTGAAGTAGGCGCTGGTGCCGTCGGCGACGAAGGGCGGGCCCCAGGCCCGGGTGTCGTCCCCGGCCGGGGGCTCCACCTTGATCACCTCGGCGCCGTGGTCGGCGAGGAGTTGGGCGCACAGCGGCCCGGCGAGAACCCGGGAGAGGTCGAGGACACGGAGCCCGTCCAGGCTCCCGCCGGGGTCGGTCATCCGTCGTCGTCGCCGTAGTCGATCCGCGCCCGTCGTCTCAGTACGACTTCGGCAGGCCGAGCACGTGCTGGGAGACGTAGTTGAGGACCATCTCCTGGCTGACCGGCGCCAGGCGCATGATCCGCGACTCGCGGAAGTAACGCTCGACGTGGTACTCGCGGGCGTAGCCCATGCCACCGTGGGTCTGGATGGCCTGGTCGGCGGCCTTGAATCCGGCGTCCGCGCACAGCCACTTCGCCATGTTCGCCTCGGGCCCGCAGGGCAGCCCCTGGTCGTAGCGCCAGGCGGCCTTGCGTGCCATCAGCTCGGCGGCGTCCAGCCGGATCTGGGCCTCCGCCAGCGGGAAGGCGATGCCCTGGTTCTGGCCGATCGGCCGGTCGAAGACGATCCGCTCCTTGGCGTAGCGGGTGGCCTTCTCCAGCGAGGCGCGCCCGATGCCCAGCGCCTCGTGGGCGAGCAGGATGCGCTCGGGGTTCAGGCCGTCGAGCAGGTACTTGAAGCCCTTGCCCTCCTCGCCGATGCGCGCGGACTCGGGCACGAAGTAGTTGTCGATGAAAACCTCGTAGGACGAGACCGCGTTGCGCCCCATCTTCGGGATGGCGCGCAGGTCGATGTGGTTCCGGTCGATGTCGATGAGGAACAGCGACATGCCGTCGGTGGGCCGGGCGCTCTCCTCGCGCTTCGTCGTCCGCGCGATGAGGATCATCTTCTGCGAGTCGCCGGCCTTGGTGATCCAGACCTTCCGGCCGTTGATCCGGTAGCCGCCGTCCACCTTCTCGGCGAAGGTGGTGATCCGGGTGGTGTCCGTCCCCGCGTTCGGCTCGGTCACGCCGAAGCACACGTGCAGCGAGCCGTCCGCCGCGGACGGCAGGATCTCCTTCTGCAGGTCCGGGCTACCGTGCTTGACGATCGTGTTCAGGCCGAAAATGGTCAGGTGCATGATGCTGCACCCGTTCATGCCGGCACCCGAGGCGGCGATCTCCTCGAGCAGCAGCGACGCCTCGGCGATTCCCAGCCCGCCGCCGCCGAACTCCGTCGGGATGGCGATGCCGAGCCAGCCGCCCTCGGCGAACGCGTTGTAGAAGTCCCACGGGAACTCGCCCTTCTGGTCCTTCTCCGCCCAGTAGTCGTCCGCGAAGCTGCGGGCGAGCTCCCGCGCCCCGGCCCTGAGCTGCTCCTGATCCGGAGTGAGTTCGAAGTGCATCGGCTGACCTTCCACTGGACGAGGTGGGCGGGACGGCAGTCGCCTGCCGCGGGGACGTCGTGACGTGCACGGTTCCGTGCGGGACGGGACCGCGAGCGGGCTCCGACGACGCCGCGTGTCGCGAACGTGGTGACTACGTCACGCGGCGTCAGTGCGGACTGCTGTTAGGTGGCGCTAACACACTGGCACGCGGCCGTGCCTCTGGTCGCGGGCCTGTTCGAATTTTCACGAGCCTGACGCCGGTGCCGGTGCCCGAATACCTGATGCCGCTGCCTGCCACGTCTCCTACCGCGTCTCCTGTCGCGTTCAGCGCAGGACCGTACCGCCGTCGACGTTGACGACCTGCCCGTTGATCCAGGATCCCTCGTCCGAGAGCAGGTAGGCGACCATGCTCGAGACGTCCCGCGCCTCGCCGTGCCGGGTGCTGCGGGTGCGGGCCAGCATCGCCGACAGCATGTCCGGCGGCGCGCCGTCCCGGATCTCGGCGGTGAGGATCAGGCCGGGCGTGACCGCGTTGGCGCGGATCCCCTCGGTGCCCCACCGGGAGGCGACATGCCGGGCGAGCGCGTTGATGCCCGCCTTGGTCACCGCGTAGGCCGGCCGCTGCGGCTCGCCGGCGAACGACGCGATGGACGACGTGTAGACGAGCGCGCCGCCGCCCCGCTCCAGCAGCCGCGGGATGGCGTGCCGGCTGACGAGCATGTGGCCGCGCAGGTTCACGGCGACCGTGCGGTCCCAGATCGCTAGGTCGATGTCGACGACGTCGCTGTCCTTCTGGACGGCACCCATGTCACCGGCGTTGACGTGCACGGCGTCCAGGCCGCCGTGGGTGCGCACGGTGAAGGCGACGAGCTCCGCGACGGAGGCGTCGTCGGAGATGTCGAAGCCCGCCGCGACCGCGTCCCCACCGGCCTCCAGGATGGCCGCCGCGGTCCGCTCCGCGCCGGCGAGGTCCAGGTCGCCGACGACGACCTTGGCGCCCTCCCTGGCCAGCCGCCCGGCCGAGTCGGCGCCGAGCCCGGTGGCCGCGCCCGCCACCAGAATGATCTTTCCCTGTAGTCCGTCCATAACCGCTTCTCCCACAGTTCCGCGGCGGGGCGCCACCGTCCGCCGGCCGGGCGCGGATCCTTACACGATTCGTACAGGACGCTCGCCGGCGGCTGACCTTTGCACGCCACCATGGTCGTCATGGCAGCCGCGGTCACCACCGACAGCCCCACCGGGGTGCGGGCCGAGCTCGCGCTCCTGTACCGGCGGGCCGGCTTCGGGGCCCGTCCCGACGAGCTCGACGCCGCCGAGCGGGCCGGCTACGAGGCGGCGGCCCGGGGCCTGCTCGACGCGCACGACCGCCCCGACCCCGGGGCGGTACCCCCGCCCGACCTGGACGCCGAGGCCGACCGCCGGCCACCGCCCGCGTCCGACCGGACCGCCCGCGCGGCGTACGCCCGCGGGCTGCGCGAGCGCACCGAGGCGCTGATCGGCTGGTGGCTCGGCCGGATGGTCTCGACCGCCGACCCGGTCACCGAGAAGCTGACGCTCTTCTGGCACGGCCACTTCGCGACGTCCATCCAGAAGGTGCGCTCGCCGGCGCTGATGCTCGCCCAGAACGAGATCTTCCGGCGGTCCGGCCGCGGGCCGTTCGACGCGCTCACCCTCGCCGTCGCGCGCGACCCGGCGATGCTGATCTGGCTGGACGCCGGCCGCAACGTCAGGGAGCACCCGAACGAGAACTTCGCCCGTGAGCTGATGGAGCTGTTCACCCTCGGCATCGGCAACTACGAGGAGCGCGACGTCCGGGAGGCGGCGCGGGCGTTCACCGGCTGGCGGGCCGGCCGCACCGGCCGCTTCACCGTCGCCGCGGCGCAGCACGACTCGGGCACCAAGACGATCCTCGGCCACACCGGTGATCTCGGCGGTGAGGACGTCGTCAGCCTGCTCGCCCACGAACCGGCCTCGCCGCGCTGGGTGTGCTCCCGGCTGTGGAGCCGGTACGCCGCACCGGTGGCACCCGCCGACCAGGCGCTCACTCCGCTGCTCACCGCCTACGGGCCGGGGCTCGACACCGGCGCGGCGCTGCGGGCGATGCTCCTCGCGCCCGGCTTCCGGGCCACCGCCGGGCGTCTGGTGGCGCCGCCGATCGACTACGTGGTGGGCGTGCTCCGCGCGCTGCGGATCACCGTCCCGGCGTCCGGGGCGGGCGGTGCCGCCGCGCCGGCGCGCCTGGCCACGGTGCTGCGCGGCCTCGGCCAGCTCCCGTTCGCGCCGCCCAGCGTCGGCGGCTGGCCGGCGGGCGGCGCGTGGCTGACGACCGCGGCGAGCCTGGTCCGGACCCGCTTCGCGGCGGCGGTCGCGGACGCCGCCGACCTGTCGGCCGTGGCGGACGTTCCGGCCGCCGAGCGGGTGGACGCCGTCGCCCGGCTGCTGTCGGTGCCGAGCTGGAGCGCACGCACCCGCTCCGCGCTGTCGGCGGCGGCCGACGATCCGCCCCGGCTCGTCACCCTCGCCCTGCTCGCCCCGGAGTACCTCGTCACCTGACGCGCCAGGCCCGTGCGCCCCGTCAGCCCCGTCCGTCACCCGGAACGCCTCCGGGCCCAGGCCGATCCGAAGGAAGAGAACGCCATGTCGCTCAGCCGCCGCCGCTTCCTCATCGCCTCCGGCGTCACCGGAGCCGGGGCCCTGGCCGCGGGCGCGGGGGTGCTCAGCTGGGACGCCCTGCACGGCGCCGCCGCCGACCGCCCGCTGGCCGCGGGGACCGGCGTGCTGGTCGTCGTCACCCTCTACGGCGGCAACGACGGCCTGAACACCGTCATCCCCTTCCAGGACCCGGCCTACCGGAAGGCACGCGGCGACCTCGCGCCTGCCGAGCCGGACGTCCACCCGCTGGCCGACGGCCTCGCGCTCGCCCCGGCGCTCCCCGGGCTCGCCGGGCTGTGGAAGGAGGGCCGCCTCGCGGTCGTGCGGGGCGTCGGCTACCCGGAGCCGGATCACAGCCACTTCCGGTCGATGGCCATCTGGCAGACCGCGTCACCGCGGACGGCGTCGACGTCCGGCTGGATCGGGCGCTGGCTCGACGCGCTGGCCGCGAAGGACGACGCGACGGGCGGCCCGGCAGGCGGTTCGACGGCCGGCCCGACGGGTGGTTCGGCCGGTGGCCAGGCGGGCGGCGCCGATCCGCTGCGGGCGCTGGCGATCGGCCCCACGCTGCCGCCGCTGCTGGTCGGCGACCACGCGGTGGGTTCGGCGGTACCCACCGGCGGCTTCGCCGCGCCCAGCGGTCGGCTGGGAGCCGACCTGCACGCGCTCTACCGCCCCGACCCGGCCGACAGCCCGCTGGCCGCCCGGGCCGCCGCATCCGGCGCGGACCTGTTCACCGTCGCCGGGGCGCTCGCCCCGGTGCTCGCCGACGCCCCGGAACGCGACGCCGGCACCCAGGGCCAGCTCGACGGCGGGGACCCCGGGGCAGGCGGTGGCGATGGTGGCGAGCTCGGCGCCCAGCTCGACGTGGTCGCCCGCGCCATAACCGCCGGGGTGCCCACCCGGGTGTACGCGGTGAGCCTGGGCGGCTTCGACACCCATGCCGCCGAGGACGGCACCCACACCCGCCTGCTCGGCCAGCTGGATGCCGCGCTGACCCGCTTCCACCGGTCCATGGCCGCCACGCCCCGCGGGAGCGGGGTGACGACGATGGTCTACTCGGAGTTCGGCCGGCGGGTCGCCGCGAACGCCAGCGACGGCACCGACCACGGCACCGCCGGTCCCGTCCTGCTCCTGGGGCGGCCGGTGCGCGGCGGCTTCTTCGGCGACCAGCCCTCCCTCACCGACCTCGACGACGGCGACCTGCGGGTCACCACGGACTTCCGCTCGGTGTACGCGACGCTGCTGGAGCGCGTCCTGGGAACGGAGGCGGGCACCGTGCTCGGGTCCGACGAGAGCTTCCCCCGCCTCGCGTTTCTCTGACCATGTCCCAGGCGTGGCCTGGCCCGCGAGCGGCCCGGCTCCGCGATTCCACCCCGGCCGGCCGGCCGGCTCCGGTTCCCGTGACCAGCACACTCACTGAGGTGGACACCCACACGCAGATGGACGCGGACACCCACGCTCCCGAGCTTGTCCTCGTCGTCGAGGACGAGGCGCACATCGCCGAGTTGATCCGCATGTACCTCGTCCGGGAGGGGTTCGCCGTCGAGGTCCGCGCCGACGGTCCGGCCGGCCTGGCGGCGGCGCGTGCCCTCACCCCGGTCGCGGTCATCCTGGACGTCCGCCTGCCCGGCCTGGACGGCCGTGAGCTGCTGCGGGCCCTGCGCGCCGACGGTGACTGGGTGCCGGTGCTGCTGGTGACGGCCCGCGACGACGAGGTCGACCGCGTCGTCGGCCTGGAACTGGGCGCCGACGACTACGTCACGAAGCCGTTCTCGCCCCGCGAGCTGGTCGCGCGGCTGCGCGCCGTCCTGCGGCGCACCAGCGGGCCCGCCGCGCTCGCACGGTCGACCGACGTCGCCGGTGCGCCTGCCGGTCCTGGTGCCGGTGCCGGTCCTGACGCCAATGCCGGCGGCCCGGTGCTGCGCGCCGGGGTCGTCGTGCTCGACGTCGGGCGGCGGCGGGTGCTCGCCGGCGACCGCGAGGTGACCCTCACGACCACCGAGTTCGACCTGCTCGCGGCCCTGCTGCGCCGCCCCGGCCTGGTCCACACCCGGGACCGCCTGCTCGCCGACGTGTGGGGCTACCAGGCGAGCGCCGGCACCCGGACCGTCGACGTGCACGTGGCCCAGGTCCGGGCGAAACTCGGCCCGGCCAGCCCGATCCGCACCGTCCGCGGCGTCGGGTACACCGCCGATGCCTGACCCCGGGAGCCGCCCGAACCCGCGGAATCGGCGGCCCGCCGGGCTGGCGGTGCGGATCGCCCTGGCGACGACCGCCGTCGCCGCGCTCGCGGTCCTGCTCACCGGCACGATCTTCGCCGGTCTCGTCGGCGGAGCCGCGGACGACGAGGCCCGCCGCGCGCTCGGCCGGCAGGCGGACGTCGTCGTCGCGCTCTACGACCGTCCCAACGCGACCGCCGACCTGCGCGCCGGGGTGACCAGGACGATCGCCGCCCAGCGGGTGACCTTCGTCCGGGTCGCCCCGGACGGCCGTCCGACCGCGCGCCAGGGGCCCGGTGGCGGCAGGGGCCTCGAGCTCCCGGCCGACGTCCTCGCCCGGGTCGCCTCCGGTGCGGAGGTCGGCACGGCCCGCACCGCCGGCGGCCGGCGGGTGATCGTCGTCGGCCGGCCGCTCGCCCACGGCGGCGCGATCGCGCTCGTGCAACCGGCGTCCGAGAGTCGCGAGCTCGCCGGCGCCGTCCTGCGGCGGCTCGGGATCGCGCTGGTGTGCGGCCTGGCCGCCGCGACCGTCGCCGGCGCCGTCCTGGCGCGCCGGCTCGCCCGCCCGCTGCGGCGCCTCGCCGACGCCGCCCACCAGCTCGCCGCGGGCCGGCGCGACATCCGGGTCGGCACCGGCGGTCCGCGCGGCCCGGCCGAGGTGGCGGACGTCGGTGCCGCCCTCGACGGCCTCGCCGCGGCTCTCGCCGTCAGCGAGGACCGGCAGCGCAGGTTCCTGCTGTCCGTCTCGCACGAGCTGCGCACCCCGCTGACGGCCGTCCAGGGTTTCGCGGAGGCGCTCGCGGACGGCGTGACCGAGCCGGCCGACACCGCCGGCACCGGTCGGATCATCCTCGGGGAGGCCCGCCGTCTCGACCGACTCGTCACCGACCTGCTCGACCTCGCCCGGCTCGGCGCGGACGACTTCCGGGTCGACCTCGCGCCCGTGGACCTGGGCGCTCTGGTGGCCGGGGCGGTGGAGGTCTGGCGGCCGCGGTGCACGGCGGCCGGCGTCGAGCTGCGGGTCGAGCTGCCGGACGGGCCGGTGCCGGTGGTCACCGACCCGGTCCGCTTCCGGCAGATCGTCGACGGACTGGCCGAGAACGCGCTGCGGGTGGTCCCGGCCGGCGCGCCGATCGTGATGGCGCTGGGCGGCGGTCCCCAGGGGGCAGTGGTCCCTCAGGGGGTGGTGGTCCCCCCGGAGGCGGTGTTCGAGGTGCGGGACGGCGGTCCCGGCCTCACCGCCGACGACCTCGCCGTGGCCTTCGACCGCTCGGCGCTGTTCGAGCGCTACCGGGGCCGCCGGCCCGTCTCGACCGGCGTCGGGCTGGCGCTCGTCGCCGGGCTGGCCCGCCGCCTCGGCGGTGAGCCGTTCGCCGGGCACGCCCCCGAAGGCGGCGCCGTCTTCGGTATCCGGCTGCCGCCCGGCTGACCCTGCGTGGGGGAATGGCGGCCCTCTGAACTGGGCGGCTGGTGCTTGATGCACGCAGAATGTCACCAGGCGCGTGGCGGCGATCCGGGTGATCTCCGGCGCTCCCACCTGAACGGTCATGCTCGCCGATGGCCGTCCGTGAACGATCACGAAGGGGCCGACCGTGCCGGAGACGTCCGAGCTGACCGCCCCCGTCGGGCGCCGATGGCGGGTGCCGATGGGGGCCCGCTCCGCCGACGAGAGCCACCGGGCGTCGACCCCGCTGGAGCTGCTGTTCGACCTGACCTTCGTGGTCGCCGTCGCGGCCGCCGCGGTCGAGCTGGCGCACGCCGTCGCCGACGACCACGTCGGGGACGGCCTCGTCAGCTTCCTGATGGTCTTCTTCGCCATCTGGTGGGCGTGGATGAACTTCACCTGGTTCGCCTCCGCCTACGACTGCGACGACGTCCCGTACCGGCTGCTGACGTTGCTGCAGATGGGCGGCGTGCTCGTGCTCGCCGCGGGCGTGCCCGCCGCGTTCGAGGACACCGACTTCACCGCGGTGACGGCCGGCTACGTCATCATGCGGGCGGCGATGGTGACGCAGTGGCTGCGCGCCGGGCACAGCGACCCGGCGAGCCGGTCGACCGCCTACCGCTACGCCGCCGGCACCGTCGTGATCCAGGCCGGCTGGCTGGCCCGGCTGGCGCTGCCCGAGACCGCGGGGTTCGTCGGCTTCTTCGTGCTCGTCGTGCTGGAGCTGGCCGTCCCGCCGTGGGCCGAGCGGCACACGGGGACCACCTGGCACCCGCACCACATCGCCGAGCGGTACGGCCTGTTCACGATCATCGTGCTCGGTGAGAGCGTGCTCGCGGCGTCCCGCGCGCTCACCCCGGCGGTCGAGGCCGGCGTCACCACCGACACCGTCCTGCTCGGCGGCGGCGGGCTCGCCGCCCTGTTCGGCTGCTGGTGGCTGTACTTCGCCGCGCCCGCCGGCCGGGGCCTGGCCACCCACCGCGGGATGTCGTTCTACTGGGGCTACGGGCACTACGGGATCTTCGCCGCGCTCGCCGCGCTCGGCGCGGGCCTCGAGGTCACGGCGGAGACACTCGTCCACGACATCCACGCCTCGGACGGCGTCGCCGGTTTCGCCGTCGCGCTGCCCCTGATCGCGTTCCTGCTGCTGCTCTGGGCCCTGCACGCGCCGCTGGAGGCCGCGCCGGTCACCTACCTCGGCGTCGTCGTGGCCGCCTGCGGCGCGCTGGCCGTGATCGCCTGGACGGCCGCCGCCGGCCTCGCCCTGCCCTGGGCCGTCGTCCTGCTGAACCTGCCGATCTGGGCCGCCATCGCCCTCCAGGTCATCGTGGACGACCGCCGCACCCGGACGTCCACCGTGCCCGGATGACCACCGTGGACGCCTGACCGCCCGTGGGCGTGGGCCCACGCGCTCAGCGTGCCGGCGGGTTGAACTCGGGCTGGTCGAGCAGCCGCAGCCAACTCCCGTCCGGCTGGCGGCGGACGACCTGCGCCCTGGCGCCGGTCCCGTCCCTCGGCGGCGTCGACGTGAGCGCGATGTCGCCGCTGACCAGGGTGGGCAGCGGCTGCTCCGGCTCGAAGCGGGGGCCGCCGGCCAGCACCGCCGCCCACAGCTCCCGGATGGCCTCCCGGCCCACCGTCCGGCCGCCGGGCGGGTAGGCCAGCACCGCGTTCTCCTCGTAGAGCGCGGCGACGCCGGTGGCGTCACCGGCGTTGGAACGCTCGACGAACAGCCGGGTGATGTCCTCGGGCCGCATCGCCTTCTCGTAGTCCTGGTAGCCCCGTTCCTGGCGGTCCGCGTGCTGCTGCATGGCTTCCTCCTGTCAGCTGTGTCCTGCCGTCCAGCCTGGGACCGGGGGAGCCAGAAGTCCAACAGATGGATCTGCTTGCAGCTAGCATCATTGCTTATGGAGCTGCGCCAGTTGGAGTACTTCGTCGCGGTCGCCGAGGAACGGAACTTCACCCGGGCGGCCGAGCGCAGCCACGTCAGCCAGTCCGGGGTCAGCGCACAGATCCGCCAGCTCGAACGGGATCTCGGCGCCGAGCTGTTCGACCGGTCCGGTCGCGCCGCGACGCTCACCGCCGCCGGGGAGGCCGCGCTGGGCTGCGCCCGCGCCGCGCTCGCCGCCACCGCGGCCCTGCGCCAGGCGGTCGGCGAGGTCACCGGCCTGATCCGCGGCCAGCTCACCGTCGGGATGGTCACCGGCTGCACCGTCACGCCGCTGTTCGACGCCCTCGCCGGTTTCCGCGGTGCCCACCCAGGGGTGGACGTCTCCCTGCTGGAAGGCAACTCCGACCAGCTCGTCTCGGAGGTCCGTGCCGGGACGGTCGACCTGGCCCTGGTGGGCAGTGCCGCCCCGGCTCCCGAGGGGCTGGGGGCGCTGACGATCGTCGAGGAGCGGCTGGTGGCGGCCGTCCAGCCCGGTCACACCCTGGCGGAGCGGCCCCGGACCACCCTGCGTGACCTGTGTAGGCATCCGATCGTGTGCATGCCGCCCGGTACCGGCCTGCGCACCGTGTTCGACCTGGCCTGCCAGGCCCGCGACCTTCATCCCAGGATCGCGTTGCAGGCCAGCGCGCCGGACGCCATCGCCGACCTCGCCAGCCGCGGCCTGGGCGTGGCCGTCCTCAGCATGTCGATGGCGGCGGCGTACGGTGACCGGCTTATCGCGCTGCCCGTGAACGGCCTGGAGTCGCCAGCGCTGCTCACCTTTGTCTGGCGTGCCCCGGCCAGCCCCGCCGTCCGCGAACTGCTCGCCCACGCCCGCCGGGCCTTCGCCGTCCCCGATCCGGATGGTCCCGCGAACGGTGTTCCAGCCCCGACACGGCAGACCCCCACCTGACTGAGCCCGACACGACGGAGCCGGGTCACCCGGCCCGGCGGGCGGTGACGATGTACGCGGTCTCACTGAACAGGAAGTCGCCATCGTCCTGCGCCGCCCGGAGCTGGCGGCTCCACTCCGCGAGCTCGTCCAGGCTCACGTGGCCCAACTCGTGGTCGGCGCAGCGGTGGACGGCGTCGTGGATCTCGCCCAGCCGGAGCGGCATGGCCTCCGCGAGCGTCGGCGAGACGGTCGTGTGCGCCTCGACGGACTCGAGCGCCAGCGGGCTGCGCCGCACCAGGCCCGCGAGGCGACGTCCCAGCTGCGGGTCGGTGGCCGCCATGTACTCGTAGGGGACCGGCAGCTCCGCGTAGGTGAGCAGCACCCGGCGGGCCAGGTCGCGGTCCGCGATCGCGACGGCGATCGTCTCGAAGTCGGTGTGGGCGAGCACCGCGCGCCCACCCGGCCGCAGGACCCGGGCGATCTCGTCCAGCAACGCCGCCGGATCGGTGAGGCACTCGAGCGTGTTGTTGGAGATCACGACGTCGACGCGGGCGTTGGCGAACGGCAGGGCCCCGCTCAGATCATGCTGGACGGCGCCTGCCCCGGGCAGCGCGGCGGTGAGGCGGCGCAGCGGCTCGGGGTTCAGGTCGAGCCCGATCAGCCGCGCCGAGGGGGACCGGCGGGTGATCGCGGCGAGGGTGTCGCCGTGGCCGGCGCCCAGGTCGACCAGCGTGTCCGCCGGCCCGGGGTCGGCGAGGTCCGCTATGCGCTCATGCACCGTCCCGGCCGACGTCGGTGAGCCGGTTCAGGAAGGGGAGGAGGGCTGCGAGGTACACGTCCGGATCACCGCTCCACAGGTCGTGGCCGGCGCCGGGGATGGTCGCGATCTCGACCGTGGGCAGCGCCCGGCGCCACTGGTCGGCGACCTGGTCGGTGACCACCGTGCTGCGGCGCCCGCCCCTGATCACCAGGACGGGAAAGCTCAGCCCGGAAAGCCGGTCCCACAGCGGTACGTCCCGGCTCTCGGCGAAGACCGCCCGTGCCGCGTGTTCCGCCATCCGGTCGATCATCGGCACGCCGCGGATCTCCGCCCGCAGCTGCCGCTCGACGACGGCGTCGGGCGGGCGCACGTGCCGTGCCCCGTAGTCGCCGACCACCAGCCCGCGTACCCGCTCCGGATGCTCGAGCGCATACCCGAGCGCGTAGGACGACCCGCGGGAGAACGCGACGAGAACCGGCCGCTCCACCTCGAGCGCGCTGATGACCGCGCCCAGGTCGCTGATGTGGTCTTCCCACGTGTACCCGCTGGCCGGCGCGTCGCTGCCACCCCGCCCACGCAGGTCGACGACGACAGCCCGCCGCTCACCGAGCTGGTCGAGCAGCCAGCCGTACTCGGCCGCGGACTCGCCCATGCCCGGCACCACCACGACCGGCGGCGCGGCGGCGCCGGGCAGCCCGTTGTCGAGCGCGTGTAACCGGACCCCGCCGTTGCTGACGAAGACGGACGCCCCGGCGCCACGCGGCTCGGTCACGGTCGCCGTCATGAGGACCTGCCGCGGTTCTTCATGGACGTCAGCCCGGCGAGGGAAGGAATGCCGTTGTTCCGCAGCGCGGCGCGGGCGTGGGCCAGGTGGTGCATGTCGAACACCGAGTCGACGGCGGTGCTGAAGCCCTGGACGTCGAGGGTGTGGTTGACGGCGCGCTTGGCCATGCGCAGCGCGAACGGGTCCTGGCGGGCGATGCGGCGGGCAAGCTCCAGGGTGGCCGGGTACAGGTCGTCGAGCGGGACGACCCTGTTGACCATGCCGAGCCCGAGCGCCTCGGCGGCCGTGACGGGACCGCCGGTGAACAGCAGTTCCTTGGCCTTGCGGGCCCCGAGCTCCCAGGTGTGACCGTGGTACTCCACGCCGCCGATGCCCATGTGCAGGACGGGGTCGGAGAACTCGGCGTTGTCGGCGGCGACGATGAGATCGCAGGGCCAGCAGAGCATGAGCCCACCGGCGATGCACTTGCCCTGGACGGCGGCGATCGACGGCTTCGGGATGTCCCGCCAGGTCTTCGCATAGTGCAGGTAGTGCCGGGTCTCCCAGTCGTAGCCGCTGTCGGGCGTCCACGCCGGGCGCGGGACGTCGCTCTCGGTGCCGGACATGTCGTGGCCGGCCGAGAAGTGTTTCCCGGTCGATCTCAGAATGATGACCCGGACCTCGGCATCGGCGTCGGCGGCCTGCCAGGCTTCGTCGAGCTCGCGCAGGACCTTGGGGTTCTGCGCGTTGGCGGCCTGCGGCCGGTTAAGGGTGATGACGGCGATGTGCTCGTCAACAACCTCGTAGTCGACGTGCTCGGCCTCGTAGCCGACCTGCTCGGGCCGCGTCGCGCTGCCGGTCGGGTTTGTGGTCGGGCTGTCGCTCGCGTTGCTGGTCGGGCTCAGGGTCGGGCTGTCGGTCGCGTTGTCGGGATGCATCGGGTCTCCTTCGCCGGTGCTGGGCGGACGGGAGCGGGACCGCGGTCGACGGGAGCCCGGGAATAGCTGTCCGACATCGACGTCGACATCAATATTCATCCACGGGAGTCGGAAAAGGTCAACGCTCACCCTTAGCCTCGCCCCCACCCCATGCTTCCCGCCACCCCTGTGCCACTTCCCACCCTGCTCGCAGCCCCGCTCACGGCCCCGAACCGCAGCTCCCGGCCCCGGAGCCGGCCCGGTCCCTGGTAGCCGCGGTCGCGGAAGTCGCTGGATGGCCGGGTTCGGGTGGGTGAGGTGTTCTGGGGGGCTCGAGCCCGGTTTGATGGTGTCCGGTTGGACACGAGGGGGTCGGTTGCTGTGGAGATCGACGGGATGATGCTGGCGTTGCTGGAGATCCCGGCTGAGTGCACGGTCGAGTACAACCGGTGGTACGACCTCGACCACATGCCCGAGCACCTGGCCAAGCCCGACGTGCTCCTGGGACGTCGCTACGTCGCGCCCCGCGACCTGCGGGAAGCGCCGGGGGTCGTCCGGTCCGACCTGCTCGGCGGGTATCCGCCGTACCTGACCACCTACTGGTTCGGCGGTCCGCTGGACATGACCAGCGAGCAGGCCCGCGAGGGCTGGCTCGCCCTGGATCGGACGCTCCTCAAAGGCGGGCGCTTCTGGCGGATCGGGCGGCCTCGCCACAGCTCGCGGTGGCGGGTCGCCGCGGCGTGGAGCCGCCCGGGGTGCCTGGTGCGCCCCGTCGCCGTCCCGTATCTCGCGCACCGAGGGGTGATCGTGGCGCTCGGGCGGGCGCCGTCGGCGGCCCGGCTGGGCGAGGCGGTGGACTGGTGGGAGCGGGTGCACCTGCCCGACCTGGCGGCCGTGCCCGGCCTCCTCGGCGCCGTCCGGCTGAAGTGGGCGGACGAGATCGGCGGGGCCGAGGCCGGCGGGGGCGAGATCAGCGGAGACGAGGCCGGCGGGGGCGAGGCTGTCGACGCCGCACCGGGGTCGGATCTCGTGCTGCACATGCTGCTCTGCGAGGACCCGCCCGAGCTGGTGATGGGGCGGATCGAGGAGGCCAAGCGGTACTGGCGGGCCGTCGGCCGGTTCCCCGCGCACCGCGGGGCCTACGAGGAGCTGGCCTTCCTGCCCTACCGGCTGATCGTGCCGCTCGAGTACGACTTCGACATCACCGAGGACGGGACCGAGGAGGTCACCGCGAGAACCGCGGACGTCACCGGTGACGTCCGCGGGGACATCGCCGGGTGAGCGCACCGAGAGCGCAACGGGCGCGGTGGCCGGGCGCGGCCGTCCCGGACCGGCGGGCGTCGGGTGGGTGGCGCGGGTGCGGGAATATCACGATGGTCCGGCGCCGCTGAGCGTGCGGGTGGCGACGTTCACGACGGGTGGCGTCGTCCAGGAGAGGTGCGTCGCGTGCGGTGGTCGATGCCGCCGTGTCGACGGCCTCGCGACGACGGAGGTAGGACATGGGCAAGCTCGATGACGGGGCGAAGGAACTGCTGGAGAAGCCCTTCCACGGGTGGGTGACCACGTTGACCGCGGACGGCTCGCCGCACAGCACGGTGGTCTGGGTCGACGTCGACGGCGACGATGTCCTGTTCAACACCGCGGTCGGCCGGGTCAAGGAGAAGCACCTGCGCAAGGACCCGCGGGTGTCCGTGGGCGTGCTGGACCCGGAAGACCGCTACCACCTGGTGAGCGTGACGGGGACGGCCACGCTCGACACCGAGGGCGCCGACGCCCACATCGACCGGCTGGCCAAGAAGTACCTCGGGGTCGACAGCTACCCGTTCCGCAAGCCCGGCGAGCAGCGGATCATCGTCCGGATCACGCCGAGCAAGGTCGTCTACAACGCCGGTTCCTGACCGCCGCGCCGCCCGCGGTCGCCGGCCTCGTCCGGCGACCGCCCAGCCACCGGCCGTCGCATTCCGGCCCAGACGTAGCCGGACAAGCCGGTCTCCGTCACCACATGGTGGGCTGGATCGGGGGTTCGCGGCGGTAACGGGGTAACTGTTGAAGTTCTGTCAAAAATCGCTATACGTTTTCAGTCTGACCTCTTGCGGTGCCACGTGGCGCGCGAGGGCCTCAAGCGTCGTGGAGGTAACAGACTGTGCTGCTGGAGTTGGATCCCGATCAGGAAGTCCTGCGGGAGGCGACGGCTCGGTATCTGACCGACCGGGTGCCCACAGAGACGATCCGGCGGCTGCGGAACGACGCCTCGGGGTTCGAGGCGGACTACTGGCGTGCCGGCGCCGAGCTCGGCTGGACGTCCCTGCTGGTGTCCGAGGAGAACGGCGGCGGCTCGATCAGTGGGGCGGGCCTGGTCGACCTGACCGTGGCCGCGCACGAGTTCGGGCTCCGGGCGGCGCCCGGACCGCTGGTGCCGACGAACGTCGTCGCGGCGGCGCTGAGCGCCGTCGGCGGCGCGGCGCACGAGGCCGTCCTGGCGGGGCTGCTGGAAGGCACGGCGATCGCCTCGTGGTGCTACGGCGAGCCTGCGCCGAACGACCGGCTGGGCACGGTGGAGCTGACCTGCCGGGTAGAGGGCGACGAGATCGTCCTCGACGGGGTCAAGCGCCCGGTCGAGTCGGCGGGCGTGGCCCAGTTCCTGCTGGTCACGGGGCGCAGCGAGGCGGGTCTCACCCAGGTGCTCGTCCCGACCGACACACCGGGCCTGACGGTGGAGCCGCTGCGCACCGTCGACCTGACCCGCCGGTTCGCGACCGTCCGGTTCGACGGGGTGCGGGTGCCGGCGAGCGCCCTGGTCGGTGAGCTCGGCGGGGCCGCGGAGCAGGTGGAGCGTCAGCTCCAGCTGGCCCTGGTGATCCTCTGCGCGGAGAGCGTCGGCTCGATGCAGGCCGCGTTCGACATGACGGTGCAGTGGGCGTTCGAGCGCTACTCGTTCGGCCGGCCGCTGGCCTCCTACCAGGAGCTCAAGCACCGGTTCGCGGACATGAAGTCGTGGCTGGAGGCGGCGCACGCCATCAGCGACACGGCGGCGAGCGCCGTCGACGCGGAGTCGCCGGACGCCCCCGAGCTGGTCAGCGCCGCGAAGGCGTTCATCGGTGAGTACGGAGCCGAGCTGCTCCAGGACTGCGTCCAGATCCACGGCGGGATCGGCGTGACCTTCGAGCACGACCTGCATCTCTTCCTGCGCCGGGTCGTCCTCGACCGCGCGCTGTACGGCACCCCCGCCGAGCACCGGCAGCGGATCGCCGGCGTGGTCGAACATCTCAAGGAGCGGGCATGAGCACGGGCGACATCGAGGACGTCGAGACCTTCCGCCAGCGGGCGCGGGACTGGATCCGGGGCAACCTGGCGCCGCTCCCGGCGGGCAGCGGGATCGGCGTGATGCGCGCGGGTGAAAGCGACGAGGCGGAGCTCGCCGCGGTCGCGCGCCAGCGCGAGATCCAGCGGATGTTCTACGACGCGGGTTTCGCCGGGATCGCCTTTCCCCGCGAATACGGCGGCCAGGGGCTCACCGCGGACCACCAGAAGGCCTTCAGCGAGGAGATCTCGGGCTACGAGTATCCCGCCGACATCCAGGCCCCGACATTCTCGCCGTGTGCCGCGGTGCTGCTCGACTTCGGCACCGAGGAGCAGAAGCGCCAGCACATCCCGGCGATTCTGAAGGGCGAGGAGCTGTGGATGCAGTTCCTGTCCGAGCCGAGCGCCGGTTCGGACGTCGCCGCCGCGCTGACCAGCGCCGTCCGCGACGGTGACGACTGGATCCTGAACGGGTCCAAGATCTGGACGACCGGCGCCTGGTGGTCGGACTGGGGCCTCGTCCTGGCCCGGACGAACTGGGACGTCCCGAAGCACCGCGGGCTGACCGTGTTCATCCTGCCGATTCACCAGCCGGGTATCGAGGTGCACCGCATCGAGATGCTGAACGGCAACAAGGAGTTCTGCCAGGAGTTCCTCACCGACGTCCGGGTCCCGGACTCCGACCGCATCGGCGAGGTCGACGACGGCTGGACGGTCGGCACGCGGTGGATGTTCCACGAGCGGATGCTGCACAACTCGCCGCTGGTCACCATTCCCGCCGACGGGGCGCGCGGCACGATCCGCGCCACCCACCTGGTGGAGATCGCGCGCGACGCCGGCCGGCTCGAGGACCCGCTGGCCCGTGACCTCATCGGCGAGGGCCGCATGCTCGACCTCGTCACGCACGCGCTGCAGGGCCGGCTGTCTCGCGGCCTGCGCTCCGGCCGGATGCCCGACCAGTCGGCGGCCATCGGACGGCTGTTCACCGGTGTGACGGCCGCGCGGACCACGACCCTGTCGTTCAACCTGGCCGGCGGGGCGAGCGCGGCCTGGACGGACGATGACGGCGCCACCGCCGAGTGCGGCAACGACTTCCTGCTGCGGCAGGTGAGCTGCATCGGCGGCGGCACCACCGAGATGGCCCGCAACGTTGTCAGCGAGCGGGTGCTCGGCATGCCCCGCGAGCCGGCGAAGGACCGCGGGGGGGCATCCGGGTACGCCCGGGGGGGCGCCTCCACCGGGGGCTGACCCCACCGACCCGTCACCGGGGCCGGGCGCGTACCCACGCGCCCGGCCGCTGTCGTTCGTCCGGCTGTCGCTCGTCTGCTCTCGTTCGGCTGGGAGGCTCAGCGCTCGCAGCCGGCGGACGCGATCATTCTCAGGTCGACGGCGTTCGCCATGGCCCGGTAGCCGGCCGGGTTCGGGTGCAGGTTGTCGACGGAGGCGTACGCCGGCAGCAGCGTGGACGGGTCGGCGGGGTTGCGCACCGCCGCGTCGAAGTCCACGAATCCGTCGGCGAGGCGCTGGCCGCGTATCCAGGAGTTGATCTGCTGGCGGTAGTTCTCGCTGTCGGGGGCGGTGCCGGTGCCGTCGATGATGGCATTGGACGCGGGCGTGATCGTTCCCAGCCAGATCTTCACGCCCGCCGCGTGCGCCCGGTCGATCAGTTGGGTGTATCCGGAGATGACCTGCTCGGGCGTGGCGGGGGTCAGCCCGAGGTCGTTGATGCCCTCGAGCAGCAGCACCCCGGCGACACCGGCCCGCGTGAGAGCGTCCTCGTCGAAGCGCTGCAGCCCGCTGCGCCCCGCCTGCGACGGCTCACCGCTGGTCAGGAGCATGTTCCCGCTGATCCCGGCGTTGACGACGGAGACCGGGATGCCGGCGCCGAGCAGCCGCCGCTGCAGGTCGTCGGGGTAGCGCAGGTTCCGGTCCGCGACGCTGGCGTCCGCGGGGACGCTCAGCGCGGTGGACGCCACGAACCCGTCGGTGATCGAGTCGCCGAACGCGACCACGGCCCGGTTCGGGGCCGGGGCGAGCACGTCGACGCCGTTGACGTACAGCCAGCTTCCGGTCCGGCCGGTGTAGCTCGGACCGGTGAGCTCACCGGTCCGGTCCCCGCTGCCGGCGGGCGAGTAGTACGAGGTCGCGTTGGCGTTCCAGTGCTTCGTCGGAGACGCCTGGTCGCCTGGGACGAAGATGCTGACCGCGAGCGGGTCGAAGGCCGCGAAGGTGAGCCCGGCGGGATCACTGACGGCCTCTCCGCCGGCGGGGATGGTCACCGACCGGGCGCCGCCGAACCGCACCGGTGCGGCCGGGCCCACCGCCGGCCCGAGCACCCGTCGTGCGACGGTGACGCCGCCGAAGGTCACCGGGGTGGTGCCGAAGCGGTTCGACAGGTGGATCCGCAGCGACGTCCCCCCGAGGTGCGGGGTGACGATCATCCGCAGCGACTGGTCCGAGAGGGCCTGGGGCGTGGCCGCTCCGGTGGCGTCGGTGGGGACCCGCGAGTCGGTGGGACTGGCCGCCCAGCTCGCCACCCACCGGCTCCCGGCGCAGGCCTGGGTACCGCTCGCGACCGCCGGGCTCGGCCCCGCCAGCCCCACCGAGAACGCGGCGGCGAGCAGCACCATCGCCGCCGGACCGGACAACCTCATCCATCTCTGCACAGTCTTCTCCCTGACTACGCGCGGGAGGTCCACAAATGGGATGGTCGCGAGACACCGTTCCCCGCCGAATCGACGCCGCCCTTGTGGCCCGCTATTCACGGAACCGGAGCATAGAGAGATGAAGCGAGACTCGGAATGGGTCGCGAATCTCACTACAGGCGGTTAGGGTGGGCCGTATTCCGTATTGGCGAGGTAAGGGATGCCGAGGCCGCAGCGAGATGATGCCCGCCGCAATCGTGCGGCCATACTCCGGGTGGCCGACGACGCGTTCACCGACTGCTCGCAGGCCGTCCCGCTGGACGAGATCGCGCGGCGCGCCGGACTCGGCCGGGCGACGGTCTACCGGCATTTTCCCGACCGGCACGCGCTGGCGGTCGCCGTCGTCGGGGAGAATCTCCGGGCGCTCGAGCAGGCCGCCGAAGCAGCGGATGCCGACGCGGCGAACGGCGAGCACCGCTCATTCCGTGATCTGCTGTACTGGGTCTTCTCCACGCAGCTCGCGATGCGCCCGCTCGCCGCGCTGATCCGGGAGCTGCCGGCCCGGGCCCAGCAGGAGCACATCGACGCGCTGATCGCTGTCCTGACCCCGCCGTTCCGGCGGGCGCAGGCCGAGGGCCGGCTCCGTCCCGATCTCGAACCACCGGATCTCGCGCTGTTCATGACGATGCTCGACGCCGCGGCCGAAGCGGTGCCGGCCGGCACCGACCGGGCGGCGGCCGCGCGGCGGCTCATCACCGTCGTGTTCGACGGCATCCTCACCTAGCCTCAAGGGCGTTCAGCCCTTGGGCCCTCCGTGATCGCCCGTGCCGATCCACCGCGGATCTGTCACATCCGACCTGCCTGGATTCGACATATCCGCAGGGTGCCTGCAGCGCGCAGGAACCAGAGCGCGCCGCCACGCGGACGCGAGCACAGGCGAAGGACGGAAGCGTATGAAGATCACGATCTTCGGAGCCAGCGGGGCCACGGGGCGCCTCGTGGTGCGACAGGCACTCGACGCGGGCCACGCCGTTACGGCGGTGACGCGTTGCCCGGCGGAGTTCCCGCTGGCCGGTGAGCAGCTCACCGTCATCGGGGGCGATGTGTCCGACGGGGCCGCCCTCGCGCCGGCGATCGAGGGCGCCGACGCGGTGCTGTCCAGCCTGGGGGTGCCGTTCACCCGTGGCCCGATCACCGTCTACAGCCGCGGCGCCGCGAAGATTCTCGAGGCGATGACGCGGCACGGTGTGAAACGGCTGGCCGTCGTCAGCTCGACGGCGGTCGAACCCCACCCCCACCGCGAGGGCGGGTTCCTGCTCAACCGGGTCATGCAGCCGATGATCGTCAGGACGATCGGCAGGACCACGTACGCGGACATGCGGGCCATGGAGCAGATCGTCCGCGAGAGTGACGCGGAATGGACGATCATCCGATCCTCGGGGCTGTTCGATGCCGACCACGTCTCGCGCTACACCGTCAGCGACGGCCCGCTGGACGGAGTCTTCACCAGCCGTGCCGACCTGGCCCACTGCCTGCTGACGCAGGCCACCGGGAAGCGGTTCGTCGGCCGGACGGTCGAGATCACGACCAGCGAGAACGCCCCGACACTCCTACAGGTGATCCGGCGGGAGGCGTTCGGCCGTGACTGACCCCGCCGCCGACCACCTGTCATGACCTTCGAGCCCGCGTCCCCCGCGTCCCCCGCGAACGGCGCCGCCTGGTACGCCGAACAGTTCGAACGCCAACGTCGCCAGCTGCGCGCCGTCGCCTACCGCATGCTCGGCTCCTTCGCGGACGCCGACGACGCGGTGCAGGAAGCCTGGCTGCGGCTCAGCCGAGCAGACGAGACGGCGATCGACAACCTGGCCGGGTGGCTGACCACCGTCGTCGGGCGCGTCTGCGTCGACATGCTGCGCGCCCGCCGGGCGCGGCGCGAGGACCTGCCCGGCACGTGGCTGCCCGACCCGGTCATCACCGAGGCGGACACCCCCGATCCCGAACAACGCGTCCTGCTGGCCGACTCGGTCGGCCTGGCGCTCCTCGTCGTCCTGGACAGTCTTCGACCGGCGGAACGGCTCGCGTTCGTGCTGCACGACATGTTCGGCGTCCCGTTCGACGACATCGCTCCCATCCTCGAGAAGAGCCCGGCGGCGACACGGCAGCTGGCCAGTCGGGCCCGTCGTCGCGTCCAGGGCAGCGGCACCCGGCCGGATCCCGACCTCCCCACCCAGCGTCGCGTGGCCGAAGCCTTCCTCGCCGCCGCTCGCAACGGTGATTTCGCCGCGCTCGTCGAACTCCTCGACCCGGACGTCAGACTCCGGGTCGACACCGGGCCCCGCACCTGGCTCGCCCCACCACTGCTCACCGGGGCACGCGACGTCGCCAGCCACGCCGCCGCCCAGGGCCCACGCTTCGCCGGCCCTTGGGAACCCGCCCTCGTCAACGGCGCCGCCGGCATGATCGCGCGTGGCAGAGCCGGGCTGATCGCAGTCGTGGGATTCATCGTCGTCAACGGTCGCATCAGCGAGATCGACCTCATTCTCGACCCCGACAGGCTGGCCGCCGTGGAAGTCAACGACTGATGCGATGCGCGTCCTAGCCGAACGCCTCCACGATCTCGGTGACGATGGCGCGCGCGGCGGGGGAGAGGTCGCGCCATCCGGTGCCGAGGTCGGCGGCGAACGAGCGCCGGTAGTCGGTACCGGGGGAGCGGATGGTCTCCGTGTAGCCGGAGTGGAACAGCACGGGCATTCGCAGGCCTGGCGCCGTCGCCACGGCGCACGGGCCGAGATCCAGCGCCAGGGCGTCGAAGACCTGCAGTTCGGTGCGGTCCGCATGCTTGACGAAGACCACCACCCAGCCGTCGCCGCCGGCCTTGTCCGGCACGAAGACCGGGGACTCGCAGATCGTCCCGGCCGGGAACGTCCACGCCGACTGCTCGGTCATCGACTCCAGGTCGACGCAGACCAGCGACGACGGGATCTCGGTCGTGGGCAGGTCGTCGACGTCGACCACCCGGAACGGATGGTCTGCGTACATCTCGACGATCGCCGAGACCATCGTGTCGGGCGTGGCGCCCCAGTACGCCTGCCACAGGTGGCGGCCCCGCTCGAGCGCCGCCGGGCGGGTGTCGCGGGCGTAGAGCAGGGTTCCCCAGTGCCGCTGCGGGTCGAGGAAGTACCTGCTCTGCCGCACCTGCCCGGTACGGCCGTCGATGACGTGCCGCCCGACCGGTGCGGCGTCGACCGGCGTCGGCATGAACCCGGACAGGCAGCTGCGCAGCCTGTCCCCGGTGCGCCACACGGTGTCCGAGCGGGTGATGGCGTAGTTCATGTCCCAGCCGTTCGAGTGCGCGACGTACATCGTGACGTCGTCGCCGTCCTGGCCGTAGTCGGCGAACTCGTGGAACGACTCGTACGGGACCCGCGCGTGCGTCACCGGCACCGCGGAGCCGACCCGGGCGCGGGTCAGCGCCCGCTTGGCGACCAGGTAGATGTCGGTGAACGGCAGGTGCGGCTTGGTGCGGCCGCGGCCGGCGACGCTGCCGGGCTCCGGCTGGAAGCCGATCTCGGTGAAGATGACGTAGTCGCGGGTCACCGCGATCTCGTGGGTGCCCTGGGTGATGCGCGCCCCGGGGACCTCCCAGGTCTCCAGCTCGCCGTGGCCGTCCCAGCGCACCACCGACAGCGGGCCCTCCGCGTCGGTGGTCGACCGGCCGCGCGGGCGCAGGTGGATGTTGCTCCACCACAGGCAGCCCTCGTCGGGGTCGACCACCGGGTGGGACGTCGTCTGCACCCCGGGGAACAGCGGATGCGCCCCGACCTGGGGATACTCGTGGACCGCGCCGAGGAACGTCCGGTAGGTCATCGTGACCGGGTCGAGCTCCACCGGCCGCTGTCGGTCGGCGGTGAGCAGCAGCCGGTCGCCGAAGAAGTGCGGCGCGGTGTGGCTGAGTGACGGGCGGGCGCCGGCCAGCAGCCGCTGGAGCTCCTCCGGAGCCAGTGCGGCACGCAGCCCGCCCAGCATCGCCAGGTCCGGGGTGACCACCCGGCGGGTCCGCCAGCTGCGTTTCGCCAGATCGACCCGGGTCAGCATTCCCGGCCCGCTCGGCGCGAAGTCCAGCACCGTCGGCTGGGCAGGCCCGACGACAAATGCGAACCCGGTCAGCCCGTCCGGCCACTGGCCGGCGGTGACGACAAGATCGACCTCGTATTCCCGGCTCTGCTCGAGCACGTGGTAAACCGCGTGGTCCACGAGAAAACCTCCCGCCGACCCGTCGGAGGAGCGGCTGAGAGAAATTCTCGGAGCCTGCGGCTGCCGGGCGGTGGACTCAGGGTGAACGCCGTGGGAAAGCACCCCCGCCGGGTTTGTGCCCATGGCTCGATCGCGCCGGTGAATCAAGTAGACGCATCAGTCTACTTTCTGCGAAGCTACCGTTCGTGGCGGCGCCGGGGGAAGGTCCCGGCCCGCCCGGGCCGCCGCCGCCCGGGCGCCGTCGCCCGGGCGAGGCGGTCGCGGCGACGAGGATGGGCGTGATGGCGGGCACGAGGGCGACGGTCGGATTCGTGGGCCTGGGGAGCATGGGCGGCGCCCTGGCCGCGAGCCTGGTCGCGGCCGGGTTCGACGTCGTCGCCCACGACGCGGCCGGCCCGGATCGGGTCCCGGTGGGAGCGGTCGGCGCGGCCGACGTCGCCGAGGTCGCCGGACGGGCCGACACCGTCGTGTTCAGCCTGCCCGACGGGGCGGTGTCCGAGCAGGTCGCCGGTGAGATCGTCGCGCTGGCCGGCCGGCGGGCGGCGTACGTCGTCGACACCTCGACGGTCGGGGTGGCCGCCGCGCGCCGGATCGCCGGCCGGCTGGCCGGCGCCGGTGTCGGCTACGTCGACGCGCCGGTGTCGGGTGGCGTGGCGGGCGCCCGGGCGCGCACGATCGCGGTGATGTTCGCCGGGTCCGACGCCGACTGCGCGGCGGTCACGCCCGTCCTGGCCGGCCTGAGTGACCGCCGGACCAGAGTGGGCGACGAGCCGGGCCTGGCCCAGGCACTGAAGCTGGCGAACAACTTCCTCTCCGCGACGGCGCTGGCGGCGACCAGCGAGGCGATCGCCTTCGGCACCGCGGCCGGGCTCGACATGGCCACGATGCTCGACGTGCTGAACGGCGCGAGCGGCCGGAGCTCGGCGACCGGCGACAAGTTCCCCAACCACGTACTCACCGAACGCTACGCGGCTGGTTTCACCAACTCGTTGATGGCGAAGGACGTCGCGCTCTATCTGGCGGCCGTCCAGGAGCGCGACGGCGCTGTGCGAAGCTCACCGAACTCACCGAACTCACCGAACTCGCGGGACTCGCGGATCGGGGCGGTCACGGCGTCGGTGTGGGAGCGGTTCGCGGCCGCGGCACCCGGTGCCGACTTCACCCGGATCTATCCCTTCGTGAAGGGCACCTGACTGCCCGCCGGACGCCTGCTCCGAGTATCTCCGCACTGTCTCCCGGCCGGGGAGCCTCCTGGGGTCGGGGTCTTGACAAAGCGGGTGTTCAGAAACTAATCCGGGCCGAGTTGATTCTCGCTGATGATCGAAAATCATCCTCTCTGTTGAGGAGAGGATTATTACCAAAAAGTGCAATCGACGGCTGGCGGCGCTCACGTCCACCAGCGGCCAGGCCAGGCCAGGCCAGGCTGGAGGTCGGGTCCTGTCCTGGGGCGTCACCAGCGGGGTTGTGGGCGGTAAGGTGGTTCTCGGATGCGTCATATAAGGTTTTCCGGGCTTCGTGGGGGGGGGCGCCGGCATTCCGGGAGGTCGAATACCGTCCGTGACGCGGTGTCGGAGGCGGTGATCGGCCGGCCGGAATTGATCTGTGGGTCTTGACCGACCCAACGTCAGGTGATAGGCATTTTTTGGGATTCGTTCGGTTCGGACGGCTCGCCCCGGTTATCACAGTACTATTGACCTGCTGTGTGATCGGTATCACTATCGGTTGCCGGGTGTTTACCGGTTCAAGGGCGGAGGAACCTCTGATATGGCACGTATCGACCCGCTTCCCCTCAGGGAATGGCCGAAGGAGATGCGGCCGGCCCTGGCAGCCCTGACGCCGCCCGTGCCGCTGCACCCTCCGATGCCCTCCGAGGGCAAGCCCAAGGCACTGAACACGCTGGGGACGCTCGCCCACCACCCCACGCTGGCGCACGCCTTCTTCACGTTCAACGGCCACATCCAGCGTGCGACGACGCTGACGCTGCGCCAGCGGGAGATCATCATTTTGCGGGTGGCGGCACTGCGCAAGTGCTACTACGAGTGGACACAGCACGTCGTCATGGGCCACGACATCGGCCTGACCGACGACGAGATCACCCGCATCGCGCTGGGCCCGGACGCGCCCTTCTGGGACCCGGTCGAGGCGGCGCTGATCCGCGCGGTGGACGAGCTCCTCACCGAGGGCGCGATCGGCGCCGGCAGCTGGGAGACCCTCGCGGCCAAGCACGACACCCAGCAGCTGCTGGACATCATCTTCACGGTCGGCGCCTACGAGACCCTGGCGCTGATGATGCGCTCGTTCGAGCTCGAGCTCGACGACGACCTCACCCAGACCTGACCACCGAACGAGACCCAGACCTGACCGCCGGGCGAGCGACCCGGCCCGGCGCCGTCTCCGGCGGGTGGTGGCGCACCCGGATCCGACAGGAGTAGTCATGGCCGTGACCGTCACCGAGATCAGCCCGGAGGTCGGCGTCGAGATCGCCGGCCTCGCCGGCCACCAGCTCGCCGACCCGGCGGTCGCGGCCGACTGCCAGGCCCTGCTGGAACGCCACGGCGTCGTCGTCTACCGCGAGATCCACGTCGGCGACGACGACCTGGTCGCCTTCAGCCGCCTGCTCGGCCAGGTGGTCGTCGCCCCCGTGGGCGGCACGGACACCCACCCCGAGATCTCGAAGATCACTCTGGACCCGGCCGAGAGCGTCCTGGCCGCCTACCGGCGGGGAACCTTCTTCTGGCACATCGACGGGGCCAACGACGAGCTGCCGCAGAAGGCCACGCTGCTGACGGCCCGCCAGGTCTCCGACGAGGGCGGCGACACCGAGTTCGCCAACACCTACGCCGCCTACGAGGCGCTCTCCGACGCCGAGAAGGAGCAGTTCGCGAAGCTACGCGTCGTGCACAGCTTCGCGGCCTCACAGTCGCTGGCCGAGCCCGACGCGTCGGAGCGGACCCGCGCGCTGTGGGCACGGGTGCCGGCCCGCGAGCACCCGCTGGTCTGGACCCGCCGCAGCGGCCGCAGGTCGCTGCTGGTCGGCGCGACGACCGACCACGTCGTCGGCTGGCCGGCGGACGAAAGCCGCGCCCTGCTCGACCGGCTCCTCGAGTGGTCGACCCAGCCGCGGTTCGTCCTGCGCCATCACTGGCACCCCGGCGACCTCGTGATCTGGGACAACACCGGCATGCTGCACCGGGCGATCCCATACACGGCGACGTCGCACCGGTTGATGCACCGAACGACCCTCGTGGGCGAAGAAGTCGTAGCCTGACCTCCGCGCGCGGCACCCCCGCGCGAAGTTCTGACGTCCATCGGACGGTCGGCCCGCGGGCGAGGCCGAGGCCGGCGGGACGACGGACGTCCGCACTGTCCGAACTGCCCGATGGAGGTCAGCATGCGAGTGGTCGTGGACTTCAAGCTCTGTGAGAGCAACGCGCTGTGCGTGGGGCTCGCTCCCACGGTGTTCGAGCTCGACGACAACGACTATCTGAACGTGCTGGACGAGCACCCCGAGGAGGACCTCGTCAAGGACGTCCGCGCGGCCGTCACCGCCTGCCCCAAGCAGGCCATCAAGCTCGTCGACGACTGAGCGCGCACAGGTCGGCGCCGGGCGGCCACTGACCGTCCGGCGCGTCGGCCGCGTTCCGTCCCCGGGCCGCGGCGCCGCGTCGTGACACGGTGTCGTGAACGGGGGGTGACGGTTACGCAGACGATCTTTGGCCGGCAGGTGAACGCCACCTTCTCTTATCATGGCGGTTGATGTCCCGCGCTCACTCCAGTCCCCGTGACCGGGCCCGCTTTGGGGTCGGCGAGGAGGGGGTGGCCGGCGGGGCCCGATCCGCCCGGCATCGGCACGCCGCGCAACGCTTCTGGCAGCTTTCCGACACCGATCTCGACGACCTGCTGGCGCTGACCGGCGAGGCCGACCGGGTCGAGCTGAAGCTGGTCGTGCCCGTGGCCGCGCACGAGGCGACCTGCGCCGCGCTCGGCATCGAGTTCACCCGCGCCCGGGCGCTGCGGGTCTTCTACCTGGACACTCCCGAGCGTGCGCTGCACCGCAACGGTGTGGTGGCCCGGGTTCGCAGCATCGCCGGCCGCGCCGACGACGCGGTGGTGAAGCTGCGGCCCGTCGTCCCGGCCGAGGTCCCGCCGCGGCTGCGCCGCTCCCGCAACTTCATCGTCGAGATCGACGGTATGCCCGGCCGGTACGTCTGCTCCGGGGCGCTGCGGGCCCGGCTGGACGCCGCCACCGACGTCGACCGGACGATGGCCCGGCGGCGGGCGCTGCACCGGCTGTTCACCCCGCCGCAGCTGCGGCTGCTCGCCACCCGCCTGCCGGCCCGGCTCAACGTCGACGATCTCGCGGTGTTCGGCCCGGTGGACGCCCGCCGGGTCAAAATCATCCCCGCCGGTCACGACCGCGCGCTGCTCGCGGAGCGGTGGACGTATCCCGACGGCTCGCGCATCCTCGAGCTTTCCACCCGCTGCCGGCCCGCCGAGGCGCTGCGTGTCGCCGGGCGCACGGCGGACGTCCTGCGCCGGCACGGTGTCGATCTCAGCGGGCCGCAGCAGACGAAGACCCGCACCACCCTGGATTTCTTCGCCGGCGAGCTGACCGGCCCCCGGCGGTGAGGGCGGCCGGCCCGGCGGTGGCCGGCCCAGCAGCGGGCGGGCGCTCCCTCGCGGACTGCCGACGACCATTCACAGTGCTGAGGGGTTCGGTCCTGGGAGCTTCACGCCAAGAGGGTCACTGGGCCGCCGGCCGGTAGCCGCGCACGAACAGCGCGACGCAGGAGCGGACCGCGGTGTCCAGCTGCTCGCCGTCCACGCCCGGCGGGGGCGGGTAGAGGAAGACGCCCACCTCGGTGATCTGCCAGGCCGTGCCGGTGACCAGGACGATGAACTGGCTCGCGGCCCTGACGGGATCGTCGATGCGCAGCGCGCCGGCGTGCGTGAGCCGGGCCAGCTGGCTGATCACCTCCGACCAGACGGGCCCGGCGACGCGGGTGCGCCACAGTTCGAGTAGATGTGGCTGGCGGGGGCCCTCCGCTTGGAGGAGTCGTCGCAGTGACGCCGTCCGGGGATTGAGAAAGATCGCCGTCAGGCGTCTCGCGAGATCGTTCAGCTGCGACTCGGCGTCCACCGGGCGTTCGGCCGGGCTGGTGGTCGGCCGGTCGGCTGGGGCGTGCAACGCCTCGAGGGTCGCGTTCAGGTGCGTGTCGATGACCGCACGGAACAGCGTCTCCTTGTCGCCGAAGTGGTTGTAGACGGTCTGCCTCGAGACCGGGGTCGCGGTGGCGATGTCGTCGAGGGTCGTGGCCGCGTACCCCTGGCGGACGAAGAGATCGAGCGCTGCCTCCATGATCGCTTCCCGCTTCGCGGGAAGGCCGCGCCGCGCTCGCGGGAGCCCACCTTCGTTGCCTGGCATCGGGTCAGGCTAACCTTGGACACTGATGTCCAACACTCTAGGCGTGGACGTCCAACCTAAGCCTGGCTGCGCGCGTCGAACGGGACGCTGGCCGGGTCGGTCCCGCCTCCGATCAATGGAGAGATGAGTGCCCAACCCCGACACCCTGCCCAGCGACCGCCCGCACACCGTCGTGATCGGGGCCGGACCCGCGGGTCTGACCGCTGCCTACCAGCTCGCCACCAGAGGAGCGCCCGTCTCCTGCTACGAGGCCGACGACGTGGTCGGCGGCATCAGCCGCACCGTCGTGCGTGACGGCTGGCGTTTCGACATCGGCGGCCATCGCTTCTTCACGAAGGTCTCGCAGGTGGACGCACTCTGGCGGGAGATCCTGCCTGAGGAGGATTTTCTGCTACGCCCCCGGATGAGCAGGATCTACTACAACGGGAAGCTTTATGACTACCCGCTGAAGGCGCTCAACGCGCTCGTTAACCTCGGTCTGGCCGAGGCATCGCTCGCCATCGCGTCGTACCTGTGGGCGCGCGTCCGGCCTCCGAAGGAGCGGGCGACCAACTACGAGGCATGGCTGGTGGCGCGGTTCGGATGGCGCCTCTACCGGACCTTCTTCAAGACCTACACAGAGAAGGTGTGGGGTATGCCGGTCAGCCAGATGCCGGTCGACTGGGCGGCCCAGCGGGTAAAAGGCCTGTCGCTTGCCGCCGCCATCGTGAATGCGGTACTTCCGAAGCGTAACCAGAAGAAGATAACCAGCCTCATCGAGGAGTTCCGCTACCCCAAGTACGGGCCGGGAATGATGTGGGAGGCGGCCGCAGCCAAGGTCGAGAAACTGGGTGGGCGGGTCGTGATGAACGCGTCCGCGACCAGGATCCACCACGAGGACGGCCGGGCGGTCGCGGTCACCGTGCGGACGCGGTCCGGTGAATGCTCGCGGGTGCTGGCTGATCACGTCATCTCGTCGATGCCGATGTCGACATTGCTCACCAGCATGGATCCGCCGCCACCCGCGCATGTTCTCGACGCGGCCAACGATCTGCGCTACCGCGACTACCTGACCGTCGCGCTCATCGTGTCGGAGGAGTTCAGCTTCCCGGACAACTGGATCTACATCCATGACCCCGGGGTGCGGGTGGGGCGCATCCAGAACTACGGGTCGTGGTCCCCGTACCTGGTCAAGGAGGGCCGGACCTGCCTCGGGCTCGAGTTCTTCGTCTTCGAGGGTGACGACATGTGGGTTCGTCCGGACGACGAGCTGGTCGCGCTGGGCACCGCCGAGCTCGAGACCCTCGGGCTGGTCCGCCCCGGCGCGGTCGAGCGGGGCTACGTCGTCCGCGTCCCCAAGGCATATCCGACCTACGACCAGTTCTACCGGCGGAACGTGGAGGTGATGCGGGAATGGCTGGCGCTACATGTTCCCAATGTGCATCCGGTCGGCCGGAACGGCATGCACCGCTACAACAACGCCGATCACTCGATGCTGACCGCCATGCTCACGGTGGAGAACATCCTCGACGACGCCGGGCACGACATCTGGACGGTGAACGTCGAGGAGGAATACCACGAGGAGAAGGTGAGTGAGCGTGGCAGGGCCGGCGGTGGGGGGACCGGCCGGGACGCGCCGGTGATTCCCCGCCCGGTGGTCGGCCCGGCCTCAGCCCCCCGCTCCGTCGGCCGCGGTTGAAACACCTGCGGATCGTCGGCCGTCAGCCGGCCGAATCCAGCAGAGTGATCGCGCGGGCCACCCGGTCGGCGTGCGCGGACTCCTCGGTGCCGCTGATCCGGAGCAGGCGGGCGACCTTCTCGTCCGCCTCGGACGCCGCCCACCGCTGGTAGTCGGCGTCGCCGGCACGTTCGCCGCGCACGATGGCGTTCAGCAGGGCCGCGTCGACGGCGGTGGGCGCGGCGACGGGATATCCCGCCTTCAGGTCCGCCGAGGCCTCGTAGGCGCGTCCGAGTTTGATGCCGATGGCCTGTCCCATTCGGTTGGCGTGGCCCAGTTCCTCGCGGCCGTTGCGGCGAAGCAGCTCGGCGGCCTCCTCGTTGCCGATGTTGTCCGCCAGATGGAAATAGAGCTGTCCTGACGTCCTTTCCAGCTTGTAGAGGATCTTGAGTTCGGGCACGCCCAGGTGGTCCAGTTTCGCGAGCGCCTGCGCGGACGCCCCGAAGTCCCGCTCTTCCATTCTTCGTCGCCTCCTCGGCAACAGTGGCCATCGGACCGGCCTGACTGTAGGGACGCCCCGGGCATCGGCGCGCGACCGCAGCGGCCTTCCCACGTACCGCGGCGGCCCAGTTCGGACCGGCCTTCCCACGTACGCGGCGGCCCCGCCCGGACCGGCTGGTCGCCTACGATTCCAGCGTGACGGCAGTGCCATTTCTCCCCATGCGCCGGTGCGTGACGGTCGGCGCGGGCACGGTGGAGCACCGGGCGGACGAGTTGATCTCCTACTGGCACCGGCACGACCTGCACGAGGTCGAGTACGCCGTTTCCGGTCTCGCGGAGATCCGCACATCGACGACCCACTATCTGATGCCGCCGTCCTACGCCGCGTGGGTGCCGGCCGGGGTGGAGCACTCGCCCCTGCTCAGGAACGTGACCACGATCGCGGTGTTCTTCGACCCCGCGGTCTTCGACTTCCCGTATTCGCGGGCCGCCGTCATTCCCGTGCCGCCGGTGCTGCGGGAGATGATGCGGTACGCGACCCGATGGCCGATCGGCCGGGGCGAGGACGACGCCGAGGCCGACACCTTCTTCAAAGCGCTGGCCGCGGTGGTCCGCGGCCAGCTCGCGCACGAGGCACCCCTGTCGCTGCCCACCGCGGACGATCCCATCGTCCGGGACGTGATGGCCTACACCACGGACCACCTGGCCGATGCCACAGCGGCCCGGGTGTGCCGGGCCGTCGGCATCTCGGAGCGGGTGCTGCGCCGGCGGTTCGCGGCCGTCCTCGGGCAGCCGTGGCGGGAGTACCTGCGGCAGGTCCGGCTGATCCGGGCCATGGCACTGCTGAGCACGCCGACGACCTCGGTCGGCGAGATCGCCACCGAGGTGGGCTTCGGCAGCGCGAGCGCGCTCGCACGTGCCTTCCGGGCGTGGACGGGAGAGAGCCCGTCCGCCTACCGCGACCGATGGCTCACGACCGCCGCCCTGGACGACCCCAGCCATCTGACGAGTACGTAAGCGTCGCTGTTTCCGGCCAACGGGTGCGTGGGCGGTGTGTTCTGGGAGAAGCTGAGATGAACGCGTCTCATCCGGCAGGCGCGGTGAACGAGGAGGTCAACGCCGTGATTCGACTGAGCGTGTTCTACCCCAGGACCGAGGGCGCGACGTTCGACCTCGACTACTACGTGAACAAGCACATCCCGATGGCCTGCCGGATGTGGGGGCTCACCGAGGTCGAGGTCGACCAGGGCATCCGTGGGCCGTACGTGGCGGCGTCGCACTTCCTCTTCGAGTCGGCGGAGGCGCTCCAGGCGGCGATGAGCGCCGACAGCACAGCCATCAGCGCCGACCTGTCGAACTACACGACGATCACCCCCGTCATGCAGATCAGCGAGATCTTGACGTCCTCCCCCGGGTGAACCGCGGGGGATTCCAACTCCTACGCACCCGTCGGAAGGGGTGCGCGGTGTTGAGATTCGCGGTTCGCGGGCACGGCCAACGCCGTGCCTCCCCGCGCGGTCACGGCCCGTCCGGCCGCGATGTTCCCAACCGCGATGTTCCTGGCCGCGTTGACGTCGGCGTTGGCCGTGTGCCCGCAGGCGACGCACCGGAAGACCGCTGGCTCTAGCTCCCCGGTCGACAGCGCCGCCGACACGACCACCCCACGGTCCACACCGACGACCGCACGGGTGCCCGGCGCGGGGGTCACGGCGAACGCGACATGCCAGCGGCCCGCACGATCCCGCGTCACCCGATACGACTTCGCGTCCGGCACGGCACGGGACCAGCGGAACCGCACCCAGCCCACCTTCGGGACACGCACCCGCGCCCACCGGCGATTCACCCGCCGCACGTCGCCCGGTTTCACCGCCACGACCCGGAACCCCTCACCACGCCCACGCCTCCGGAAAGTGGGCCTGCGATGCGAACCGCGGAAGAAGTTCCCCATCGCCGTCGCGAAGTCACGCAAAGCCTGCTGCTGCACGACGACACTGCCCCCCGCCAGCGCCGGGGCAGGTCCGAGCGCCACATCCGGTCGGGATCGGCCCGGACCTCCTCGTTGGTCCGGCCGCTGAGCACCGAGCGCGGATGCTCCTCCGGGTCCCAGCCGGCCACCGCGTGGGCGTCCCGTGTGTGCAGCAGGAGCCACTGCTCACCATCGCCGCGGACCAGCACCAGCCGGCCGCGCAGCTTGTGCCCGAAGACGTCGGCATGCAGCTCGCCGGCGGCGACCGCCGCGACCGGGTCGGTGGTGCCGTGCGGCGCCCAGGTGCCGAGGGTCGGGCCGCGGGGGACCGCCCAGCTCGCCAGGACCCCGGCCATCTCGAACCGCAGGTCGTGGTCAGCCGTCGGGCCCGGTGGTGCTCCATGATTACCTGGCAGTACTATGCATCGAGCTTCTAGGTTACCGAGGGGGAAGCAGCGTGAAGGTCGCCAAGGATCTGGTGGCCGCCTCGGCGACCCCGATCGTGCTCGGCATCCTGGCGGAGGAGGAGAGCTACGGCTACGCGATCCTCAAGCGGATCAACGAGCTGTCCGGTGGCGAGCTGGACTGGACCGAGGGCCTGCTCTACCCGTTGCTGCACCGGCTCGAGCGCCTCGGGCACGTGGAGTCCAGCTGGCGGTCGGCCACCGGCGAACGTCGGCGCAAGTACTACCGCATCACCGACCGGGGCCTGGCTGAACTGGCCGAGCAGCGCCGCCAGTGGGACACCGTCGTCGACGCGCTCAAGGAGATCTGGACCGGCCTCGGTGACCGCGCCGCGCTGCCGGTGATCCCAGTGGAGGGCCACGCATGACAGCACAGGAAGGCCAGGAGGCAGTGGAGACGCAGGCGCTGGAGGCGCAGTTCGCGCAGTGGCGGCACTACGCGCAGCGCCGCCGGGAGCTACAGTCCTCCGACGCGGACGAGCTCGAGGACCATCTCCGCGGTTCCGTCGACGAGCTCGTCATGGCCGGCCTGAGCGCGGACGAGGCGTTCCTGGTCGCGGTCAAGCGGATGGGCAGCCTCGACGAGCTGTCCCGCGAGTTCGCCCGGGAGCATTCGGAACGGCTGTGGAAGCAGCTGGTCCTGACCGGCGGCCCGGACGCGGACACGCGGTCGCGGCGGGACCTGCGGGTGATGGTGCTCTGTGCCGCGGGTGCGGCGGCGTCCCTCAAGGCGCCGGAGCTGTTCGGTATGCGGATGACCGATGACGGCTCGGCCTCGTTCTACGGGCCGAACCTCAGCCTGTTCGTGCTGCCCTGGCTGGCCGGCTTCCTCGCCTGGCGCCGCGAGGCCCGACGCCCGCTGATCGGGATCATGGGGGCGCTGTTCGCGCTCGGCGCGGTGGCGGCCAACGTCTATCCCGTAGCCGACAACTCGCAGTCACTGGTTCTCACCAGCATCCACCTCCCGATCGCACTGTGGCTCGTGGTGGGGCTGGCCTACGCCGCGGACGACTGGCGCTCGTCCCGTAGACGTATGGACTTCATCCGCTTCACCGGCGAATGGTTCGTCTACTTCGTCCTCATCGCCCTCGGCGGCGGTGTGCTCACCGTGTTCACGGCCGGCACCTTCGAAGCCATCGGAATCGTTTCGGACGACTTCATCTCGCAGTGGCTCCTTCCCTGCGGAGCGGCAGCCGGGGTCATCGTGGCCGGGTGGCTCGTCGAGGCGAAGCAGAGCGTGGTCGAGAACATCGCCCCGGTGCTCACCAGGCTGTTCACACCGCTGTTCACGGTGGTCCTGCTGGCCTTCCTCGTCGCCGTCTGCTGGACCAGCACCGGCATTGACGTCGAGCGTGACGCGCTGATCCTGTTCGACCTGCTGCTGGTCGTCGTCCTGGGGCTGCTGCTCTACTCGATGTCAGCCCGCGATCCGCTGGCCCCGCCCGACCTGTTCGACAGAATGCAGCTCGCCCTGGTGGTAAGCGCGCTGGCCATCGACGTGCTGGTCCTACTGGCAATCACCGGGCGCATCACCGAGTACGGCACCACGCCCAACAAGGCCGCGGCACTCGGGGAGAACGTCATCCTGCTGGCGAACCTCGCCTGGTCGGCGTGGCTCCTGCTGAGGCTGGTCCGCCGGCACACGCCATTCGCGGCGCTCGAACGCTGGCAGACCTCTTACCTGCCGGTGTACGCCGTCTGGGCCTGGATCGTGGTCCTCGCCTTTCCTCCGTTGTTCGGCTATGCCTGACCGAGGCATCGCCGGGCCCGCCGTCGAAGACGGACCGAGGTAAGGCGGGACCGAGGCAAGGCGGGGAGAGGGCGGGGTACGCCCCACGCGGCCGGGTTCTGGCCAGCCGCGCGGGGCGAGATCCCTACTCGGGGTCGTAGGCGAGGTTCGGGCGCAGCCAGCGCTCGACGTCGCCGACCGTCAGGCCGCGTCGCGTGGCGTAGTCCTCGACCTGGTCGCGGCCGATGCGCCCGACGGTGAAGTACCGCGACGACGGGCTGGCGAAGATCAGCCCGCTGACGGCGGCGGCCGGGGTCATCGCGAAGGACTCGGTCAGGCCCAGGCCGACCTGGCCGGCGTCCAGCAGGTCGAACAGGGCCTGCTTCTCGCTGTGGTCGGGGCTCGCCGGGTAGCCGAAGGCGGGGCGGATGCCGCGGAACCGCTCGGCGTGCAGATCCGCCAGCGCCGGCTCGGACCCCGGCTCGAACCAGGCGCGCCGCGCCTCGAGGTGGACGTACTCGGCGAACGCCTCGGCCAGCCGGTCGGCGAGCGCCTTCACCATGATCGAACGGTAGTCGTCCTGACGGGCCTCGAAGGCGGCCGCGAGTGTGTCGGCGCCGTGGATGGCCACCGCGAACCCGCCGAGGTGATCGCCGGCCGGGGCCACGTAGTCGGCGAGGCTGCGGTTCGGGCGTCCCGCGGGCTTGGCGGTCTGCTGGCGCAGCATCGGCACCCGCAGCGGGCCCGCCGCGCCAGTGCCACCACCAGTGCCAGTGCCACCACCAGCGCTGACGTCGATCAGGATGTCGTCGCCGTCCGAGTTGGCCGGCCAGAAGCCGTAGACGCCCTCGGCCCGCAGGGAGCCGTCCGCGATGATCTGGTCGAGCAGCGTGTTGCCCTCGTCGAACAGCTCGCGGGCGACCGGCTGGTCGAGGATCGCCGGGTACTTGCCCTTCAGCTCCCAGGCGAGGAAGAAGAACTGCCAGTCGATCATCTCGCGCAGCGCGGTGAGCTCCGGCGTGACGACGCGGACGCCGGTGAACGCCGGCACGGGCAGCTCGTCGAAGGAGACCTGCTCGCGGTTCGCCCGCGCCTGGGCGAGGGTGAGCAGCGGCTGCTGCTGGCGCTTCTCGTGCTGCTCACGCAGGTGCTGCTGCTCGTCCCGGTTGCGCACGGCGAGGTCGGCGGCCCGGTCGGCGTCCAGCAGGTCGGAGACCACGCCGACGACACGGGAGGCGTCCAGCACGTGGACGGTTGTGGCGTCGTAGGCGGGGGCGATGCGCACGGCGGTGTGCTGGCGTGAGGTGGTCGCGCCGCCGATCAGCAGCGGCAGCTTCAGCCCGCGCCGCTGCATCTCGGTGGCCACCGAGACCATCTCGTCCAGCGACGGGGTGATCAGGCCGGACAGGCCGATCGCGTCAGCGCTCTCGGCCACCGCCGTGTCGAGGATGACCTTCGCGGGGACCATCACCCCCAGGTCGATCACCTCGTAGTTGTTGCAGCCGAGGACCACACCGACGATGTTCTTGCCGATGTCGTGGACGTCGCCCTTGACCGTCGCGAGGACCACCTTGCCGTTGCCGCTGCGGTCGGAGCTGGCGGTGCCGTCCAGCAGCGCCTGCTGCTTCTCGGCCTCCATGAACGGTTCCAGGTAGGCGACGGAGCGCTTCATCACCCGGGCGCTCTTCACGACCTGCGGCAGGAACATCTTCCCGGAGCCGAACAGGTCACCGACGATCTTCATGCCGTCCATCAGCGGGCCCTCGATCACGTCGAGGGCGCGGGCCGCGCTGGCCCGGGCCTCCTCCGTGTCGGCCTCGATGAAGTCGACGATGCCGTGCACGAGCGCGTGGGACAGCCGCTGCTCCACCGGCCCCTCGCGCCACGACAGGTCCACGACGCGCTTCGTGCCGCTGCCGGTCACCGTCTCGGCGAACGAGACGAGCCGGTCGGTGGCGTCGTCGCGGCGGTCGAAGAGCACGTCCTCGACGAGCTCGAGCAGGTCCGCGGGGATGTCCTGGTAGACCGCGAGCTGGCCGGCGTTCACGATGCCCATGTCGAGCCCGGCCTGCACGGCGTAGAAGAGGAACGCCGAGTGCATCGCCTCGCGGACGACGTCGTTGCCGCGGAAGGAGAACGACAGGTTCGAGATGCCACCGCTGATGTGCACCCCGGGGCAGCGCTCCTTGATGCGCGGCAGCGCGTCGAGGAAGGCCTTCGCGTAGCCGTTGTGCTCGGCGATTCCGGTGGCGACGGCGAGCACGTTCGGGTCGAAGACGATGTCCTCGGCCGGGAAGCCGACCCGCTGGGTGAGCAGGTCGTAGGCGCGGCCGCAGATGGCCACCTTGCGCTCGGCGGTCTCGGCCTGGCCCTGCTCGTCGAAGGCCATCACGACGACGCCGGCGCCGAAGTCGCGGATGCGCCTGGCCTGCTCGAGGAAGGGCTCCTCACCCTCCTTGAGGCTGATCGAGTTGACCACGCCCTTGCCCTGCACGCAGCGCAGCCCCGCCTCCAGCACACTCCAGCGCGAGCTGTCGATCATGATGGGCAGCCGGGCCGCCTCCGGCTCGGTGGCCAGCAGGTTCAGGAACGTCGTCATCGCCCGCTCGCTGTCGAGCAGGTCGGCGTCCATGTTGACGTCGAGCAGGTTCGCGCCGCCGCGCACCTGCTCCAGTGCGACGTCGATGGCGCCCTGGAAGTCGTTGCCCTCGATCAGCCGGCGGAACCGCGCCGAACCGGTGACGTTGGTGCGCTCGCCGATCATGACGAACCCGGTGTCCGGGCCGATCTCGAACGGCTCCAGCCCGCTGAACCGGGTGCGCGGCGGCAGCGCCGGAACCGGGCGCGGTGCCGCGCCGGCGACCGCGGCGGCGATCCGCGCGATGTGCGCCGGGGTCGTCCCGCAGCAGCCGCCGACGATGTTGACCATGCCCGCCTCGGCGAACTCGCCGATCAGCCGGCCGGCCTCCTCCGGGGACTGGTCGTAGCCGCCGAACGCGTTCGGCAGGCCGGCGTTGGGATGGCAGGCCGTGTACGTCCCCGCGAGGCGGGCGAGGTCGGCGACGTGCGGGCGCATCTCGTCGGCGCCCAGCGAGCAGTTCACCCCGACGACCAGCGGGTTCGCGTGCGCGATGGAGCTCCAGAACGCCTCGACGGTCTGCCCCGACAGCGTCCGCCCGCTCAGGTCGACGATCGTCACCGAGATCCACAGCGGCAGCTGGGGCGCGACCTCGCGGGCGGCGGCGATCGCGGCCTTCGCGTTGAGCGTGTCGAAGATCGTCTCGATGAGGAGCAGGTCGACCCCGCCCTCGGCGAGAGCCTCGATCTGCTCGGCGTAGGAGTCCCGGACCTCGTCGAAGGTTGCCGCCCGGTAGGCCGGGTCCTCGACCCGCGGCGACAGCGAGAGCGCGACGTTCAGCGGCCCGATCGACCCGGCGACGAACCGCCGCCCGCCCGCCTCGTCGGCGGCCTGGCGGGCCAGCTGCGCGCCCCGCACGTTCATCTCCCGCACGAGCGACTGCAGGCCGTAGTCGGCCTGGGCGATGCTCGTCGCGGTGAACGTGTTCGTGGTCGTGATGTCCGCGCCGGCCGCGAGGTACTGCCGGTGCACGTCGAGGATGACGTCCGGCCGGGTCAGGTTCAGCAGGTCCGGGTCGCCGCTGACGTCCTTCGGGTGGTCGGCGAACCGCTCCGTGCGGTAGTCGGCGGGGGTGAGGCCGGCGTTCTGCAGCATCGTGCCCCAGGCCCCGTCGAGGACGACGACCCGCTGCTCCAGCAGCTCCCGCAGCGCCTGTTCGCTGCCGGTGGCCGCCGGCCGGACGGCACCGCCGCCTTCGGGCCGTGCGCCGGCGCCGGCCTCGGCTCGCTCGCCTCCGACAGTGCCGGCGGGGACCGACACCTCGTCGAGCGATCCGGATCCTGCCATCGCGCACACCTCCCGGTTGTGGGAGGCGCCCTTGCGGATGAGGTTCCGATCGAGCGTGGCGGACCTCGGTCCGTTGCAGCGCCCCTCGACCGGCATCGACGATACAGTGCCGTCCGCGCGCCGCGGGGCGGGGCTCGACCGGCCGGGTGAACGGTCAGCTCAGCGGATCGGCCGTACCCGGCGGGTCGGTCACCGCCCGATGACCCGCCAGCGCCGGGGTGTCAGCCGGGGCCAGGTGGTCGGTCAGCAGCGTGCGCAGCGCGAGCCGCTCGCTCCACATCGGTGCTGTTGCCGGGAACACATGCGACCGGGCGGCGGGAAGAGCCGCGGCGAGGGCCAGCGCCGTCTCCGTGCGGTGGATGAGATCACCCTCCTGGCCGACGACCAGCGTCCGCGCGCGCACCCGCGCCAGCCGGGCGCGGTCCGGGACGGGCGCGTTCCCCGGCCGCTCGGTGGGCGCCGAGCAGGCCATCAGCATGAGCGCGTACGCGCGCAGGTAGACGGCGCCGCCGCGGGCGTCCCGAAGCTCCGGGGACATGCACCGCGCGATCTCGGCCCGCAGCTCCGCCGGGTCACCGGCCAGCCTGGCGACGTGGACGCGCCGGAACATCTCGTGGATCTCGGCCGGGATCGGCTTGTCGACCGCCGGGGGCAGCAGCAGCGCCATCGCCGTGAACAGGTCCGGTTCGCCGTCGGCCAGGGCGAGCAGCGCGCCCGCGCCCATGCTCTGCCCGACCGCCGCGCTGGCCCCCACCGCGCGGGCGACGCCGGCCAGCTCCTCGGCGAGGTCGGCGTACGTCCAGCCGTTCGGCCGGGGCGACGAGCCCCCGTAGCCGCGGAAGTTCACCGCGACCAGCGTCCCGGGGACACCAGCCACCGTCGGCAGCATGACTCGCGCCGACGCCCCCCACGCGTGCGCGACCAGCACCACCGGCTCCCCGTCGCCCACGACGAGCACCTCGTTCACGGCACCTCGGGCGCCCACCGCCCGCACCTCCGGCGCCCGCCCGTTCGTCCGTGCCCTCACCGACACCCGCTTTCCCGACCCGTTCCGACACCCACGATCCGACATCCACCATCGTGGACGTCCCCGGCCCACGCCCCGCGCACGGCCGCCTCGACGAGCGGGCCCGCCGCGGCCGCCATCCCGGCGGCGCTCATTCCACGGTGCTCATTCCGGTGGCGCCGCGCCGCGCCGCACACGCGCCCTACGGCGCCGCGGACGCCGGCCCACCCGTCCGAGTCGCCGTGGGCGTCGCGGGGTCGGACCCCACCGCGGCTGGCGCCGTGGTGGCCGGCTGCGAGGTGGCCGGCTGCGAGGCGGCCGGTGAAGACGTGGCCGGCTTTGAGGTGGCCGGTGTCGACGCGGCTGGCGGCGAGGCGGCCGGTGGAGTGGCGGGCCGGACGGGAGTTCTCGGTGTGCCGGCGGGCGATCCGGTAGACGGCCCGGGTGCGGACGCCGGCGGCTTCGGGGACGGCGCGTGCCCGGTGGGCGGAGTGCCGGTGGCCGCAGGGCGGGCGACGAAGGCTTTCACGTTCACCTGGCTGACCAGCAGCCGCACCGTGTACACGCGCCCGGACTCGGCATGCGCCTCGAGGGTGAGGACGAACCGTCCCGCGGGCAGGCCCGCCGCGGCGAGGTCCCCGCCGGCGAGCCGCGCGAGCAGGGTCGGCTTCTCCTCCCCGGGCGTCGTTCCAGCGGCCCCGGACGCCGCTCCCGTGCCCCCGGACGCTGCCTGCGCGGGCCGGTCCGGCTCGGCGGGAATCGTGATCTCGCTTCTCGCGATCGGGCGCCCGGCCTCCGTCGCGGCGGTGGCCGCCACCCGCAGTGGTCCGGCCGGAGCCGGGCGGCGCGCCGAGGTCAGGTCCAGCGCCTCGAAGCCGGCGGCGGCGCCGTCGAGCTCGACCGGTGTGACGGCGAGATCGGTGACCGCGATGCCAAGGTCGCGCAGCGCCGCGGACACCGGCTCCTCGCCGACCTCGCCTCCGCCACCCGGCTGCCGCTCCTCCGGGGCGACCTCGACGCGGGGCCCCCCGTCCCCGCCGGCAGGCAGCGACGGCCCCGGCCCGGCCGGCGGCTCACTGGGGGCCGGCGGGGACGGTTCGGCCGGCGCGGTGGGCTCGGCTGGCGTCGTGGGCTCGGCTGGGACCAGGGGGTCGCCAGCCGGCTCCGGGGCGGTCAGCTCCGGGATGGCCGGCTCCGGGTCACCGGCCTGCGCCGGCTCGCCGGGCAGCGCGGTCGCGCCCTTCTCCCGATAGGCGGTCATCCAGGTCAGCACGGCGTTCACATAGGACGCCGACGGGTTGTAGGAGAAGATCGCCGCGCGCAGCTGGTCCGGCCGGCTCACGTCCCGCCCGTGGGCGCAGAGGTAGCCGCCCGCGGCGAGCGTCGCGTCGTGGATGTTCTGCGGATCGCGGCGGCCGTCGCCCGACCCGTCCCGGCCCGACGTCCGCCAGGTGGTCGGGATGAACTGCATCGGGCCGACCGCGCGGTCCAGCGTGGCGTCGCCGTCGAACACGCCGTCGTCCGAGTCGCGGATCAGCGCGCGCCCGTCCCGGCCGTCGAGGACGGGACCGAGGATCGGCCGGGTCACCGTGCCGTCGTCGGCCATCGGCCGGCCCGCCGCGTGGCCGGACTCGATCTTCCCGATGGCGGCGAGGAGTTCCCACGGGAGGTGGCAGCCGGGCAGTTCCCGTTCGACGCGCCCGGCGGCCTGGCGGTAGGCGTCGAGGACGCGGTCGGGGACGCCCCGCCCACCCGTGATGACAGTGCCCGCCGGCCCCGAGCCGTCGTCGCTCCCGCTCCCGGCGCTCCCGTCCCCGCCGGTCTCGTCCCCCGGGGCGGTCGTCGCGTCGGTGTCGTCATCGCCGGGCGCACCAGAGTCCTCTCCGAGCGGGTCGAGGCTCGCGGGGATCTCGGTGAGGCTCGCCACGTCGGTCGGCGCCGTGCCCGGCGGCCTGGAATCCGCCAGGTTCCACCGGCTGGCCTGATCGGATGGCAACGGCTCCGACTCCGGCCGGGCCGCCGCGCCGGAGCAGAGCAGCAGCAGCCCCGCCGTGGCGATCACTGGCAACGCCGTCCGGACGCGGCCATCACGGGGCTGCTGCCGGGGCCGCCGGTGGCGGCCGCTCGGCGTGTCGCCATCCGCCGGTGTCATCGGATCGGGCGAGGGTCAGGATCCGCCGGGAAGTACCGCATCCGTACAATTGTGGCTGCCCAGCGCGACCGTCGGGCGAAGAACAGGTGACATGAACGCGACCCGCCGCTCTGCGGACGCCGCGCTCAGCCCTCCTGCGCCGGCGGGCAGAGGCAGAACGGGTGGCCTGCCGGGTCGAACAGCACCCGCCAGCGCTCGCCCCCCGGCTGGAACTCGGCCTGCGTCGCCCCGAGCTTCTCCGCGAGGCTGATCGAGGCCTCCAGATCCGCCACGCGGAAGTCGAGGTGGACCTGCTGGGGCGCGGACTGGTCGGGCCAGCTCGGCGGCTGGTAGCTCTCGACGCGCTGGAAGCCGATCATGATTTCGGTGCCTGGCGGGCTCAGGAACGCCCAGGCGCCCTCCTCGTCCGCGCCGCCGACGCCCCAGCCCGTCAGCTCGCCGTAGAAGGCCGCCAGATCCTTCGCGTTCGGGCAGTCGAGCATCAGCCCTGCCCAGGTCACGGGCGCGGCCTGGCTGGGCTGGGCGGTCTCCGTGGTTGCCATGGTCGAACTCCTTCGCTCGTTGGTTCCGCGCGTCGGTGCGCTGTCAACACCCATCCTGGCGCCGATAACTGACTTCTCCTGTCAGGTATCGCCGGGAGATGACAGAGGGAGACGGGGGAGAATTCGGTCGTGCGTGCCAGCCGGCTCCTCTCCGTCCTCCTGCTGCTGCAGACCCGCGGCCGGCTGACGGCCCGCGAGATGGCCGCCGAACTGGAGGTGTCGGTCCGCACGGTCTACCGGGACCTGGACGCGCTCGCCGAGGCCGGCGTCCCGGTGCTGGCGGAGCGTGGGGCCACCGGCGGTTACGAGCTGCTCGCCGGCTACCGCACCCGGCTGACCGGGCTGACCGCGGACGAGGCCGACTCCCTGCTGCTCGCCGGGTTCCCGGACGCCGCCGCCGAGCTCGGTTTCGGCGCGGTAGTCGCCGCCGCCGAGCTCAAGCTGCTCGCCGCGCTCCCGGCCGAGGCCCGTGAGCGGGCACTTCGGGTGCGGGAGCTGTTCCACCTCGACGCGCCCGGTTGGTTCCGCGCCGCCGAGCCGGTGCCGCTGCTCGCCGAGGTCGCCGGTGCGGTGTGGGGGCGGCGGCGCATCCGGATCACCTACCTGCGCTGGCGCGCACCGCGCCGGGTCGTCCGCGAGCTGGAGCCGCTCGGCGTGGTCCTCAAGAGCGGCACCTGGTACGTCGTAGCCGCCGCCTGCCCCGGCGACGGCCGGGCCGACATCGCGGACGCTCCACCCGCGGAGACACCGGAGACACCGGAGACGGCGGAGGCGTTCGAGGCGTCCGTGCGGGTGTACCGGGTCGCGAAGATTCTCGGTCTCGAGGCGATGCCGGAGACGTTCGAACGGCCGGAGCGGTTCGACCTGGCGGCCTACTGGGAGCGGTGGACCGCCAGGTACGAGGCCGGCGTCTACCGGGGGACCGCCACGGTGCGCCTGTCGCCGGAGGGCCGGCGGATGGTTCCCTTCCGGCTCGCCCCGGCGGTGGCGCGGGCCGTCGAGCAGACCGCGGGCGACCCCGACGCCGACGGCTGGGTGCGCGCCGAGCTCCCGATCGAGTCGGTCCGGCACGCCCGGGGCGACCTGCTCGTCCTCGGCCCTGACCTGGAGGTGCTCGATCCCCCGGAGCTGCGGGCGGCGATGGCGGACGCGGTCGCGGGCCTGGCGGGGCTCTACAACCCGCCCGCGAACCCGCCCGCGTGCTGAGATGCCCGGCCCCCGGCCCGGCCCCCGGCCGGGAAGCGCTGGCATGCTGAACGGATAACGCGCGGACCACGGTGGTAGTCGCGCGAGGAGGAGCGCAGCGCATGACGACGTCCGCCCCCGAATCCGAGCGCGCCCAGGTGATCGGGGACGTCTTCACGGCGGCGTTCGGCGAGCTGATGGCCGCCGAGCCGGGCGCGTTTCGGCGCAAGTTCCGGAAGATGGCGGCCTCGCCGTTCGCGTTCTACCGGGGTTCGGCCGCGCTTTTCTACGCCGACGTCCACGACATCGACGACCCGTTCCTCGACGAGCGGACGAGCCGGGTGTGGATCCACGGTGACCTGCACGCGGAGAACTTCGGCACCTACATGAGCAGCAACGGCGTGCTGGTCTTCAACGTCAACGACTTCGACGAGGCCTACGTCGGGCCGTTCCGCTGGGACCTGCGCCGGCTGGTGGCGAGCCTCGCGCTGCTGGGCCGCGCCAAGGCGCTCAGCGACGCCGTGATCACGGGCCTCGTCGAGGCCTGCGCGGACGCCTACCGGGAGAAGATCCGCGACCTCGCCGAGGGCGGGTCGTCGGCGGACCTGCTGACCCGGACGTCCACCTCGGGCGTGGTGCACGCGTTCCTGCAGCAGGCACGGCGCTCCACCCGGGTCGGCCTGCTCGACGACCTCACGGTGGTCGAGCACTACGACCGGCGCTTCGCCCGGGTCGACGGCGTCACCGCGGTTGACGAGGAGACCCACGCGAAGGTCCTCGAGGCGTTCGACCGCTACCTGGCGACAGTGCCGCCGGGCCGGCGCACCCGCCCGGTGTCGCTGACCGTCAAGGACGTCGTCGCCCGGCGCGGGGTGGGCATCGGCAGCGCCGGCCTGCCGTCCTACAACCTGCTGGTCGAGGGCCAGACCGAGGCGCTCGACAACGACGTCGTCCTGTACATGAAGCAGGGGCAGGTCCCGGCGGTCAGCCGCTTCGTCTCCGACGAACGGATCCGGGAGTACTTCCACCACCAGGGCCATCGGACGGCGGTCTCGCAGCGGGCGCTGCAGGCCGACAGCGACAGCTGGCTCGGCCACACCGAGGTCGACGGCGTCGGCCAGCTCGTCGCCGAGGTGTCGCCGTACGCCCAGGATCTGGACTGGTCCGAGGTGAACGAGCGGGAGCAGATGTTCGCCCTGGTCGCCGACCTCGGCCGGTCGACCGCGCGGATGCACGCCGTCGCCGACGACGAGAGCGAGCACGACCTGGTCAGCTTCTCCACCGAGGACGCGATCCACGAGGCGATCTCGGCGGACGAGAAGGCGTTCACGGCGTCCCTGGTCGAGTTCGCGCACGACTACGGCGCCCAGGTCCACCACGACCACGCGCTGTTCGTCGACATGTTCCGCAACGGGCAGATCATCGACGTCGACTGAGACCGCGGGCCGGGCCCGGGCCCCCCCCCCCGGGGCGGGGGGGCCGGGCGCCGCCCCCCGGGGGGGGGGCCCCGCC
>NZ_JALKFY010000140.1:0-269 GCF_023242985.1 Frankia sp. Mgl5
GAAAAAGATAGCGCTGGTAAGCGATGCCGGACTTCCCGCGATCTCCGATCCAGGGGCTGATCTGGTACGGGATGCGGTGTCACAGGGATATACCGTTATTCCCATTCCAGGTGCCAACGCGGCGCTGACGGCATTGATTGCCTCCGGTTTACCGACGGACAAGTTCGTCTTTTGCGGTTTTTTGCCTCGTGAGAAAAAAGAGCGACGTGAGGAGCTGGAGCGTCTGCAGCGCTATTCCGAGACACTACTCTTTTATGAAGCTCCCCATC
>NZ_JALKFY010000141.1:0-268 GCF_023242985.1 Frankia sp. Mgl5
CTTATTGTGAGATGGCTGAGGGACTGGCCCTATGATGCCCGGCAACCGGCGCTTCCTGAACAGGACGCGTAACGGTGCTAAATCCTGCAGAAACCTGTAAGGCGTTGATTGAACAGGAGCACCAATCCCCTGTTCCCCCGCAGGTTGCTGAGAGATGAGAGGAGAAGCCTGACTGACAAGCAGCCTCCCTCTCGTGGGAGGTTTTTTCATGTTTGACAAAGATAGTTGTGAAACGGAGGAATTGGCTCACATGGCAGAACAACGCATT
>NZ_JALKFY010000142.1:0-268 GCF_023242985.1 Frankia sp. Mgl5
GTGCTGGAGATATTAACGTCCAGGCTGCGGGAGGCAGGTGTCGATGCAAGCGTCGAATCGGAGGAGATGGCGCTTCTTGTGGTAGGCAGAGGCAGCAGTGATCCTGATGCAAACAGCGATCTGTTTAAGATGTCCCGCCTGTTCTGGGAACGGTTAAAGGTCAGGTGGGTGGAGACAGCCTTTATCGGAGTCACCTCCCCGTTGTTTGAGGAAGGCGTTGAGCGCTGCTTGAACTTGGGGGCGCGCGAGATCATTGTTCTCCCTTACT
>NZ_JALKFY010000143.1:0-268 GCF_023242985.1 Frankia sp. Mgl5
TGGCACAGGCGGCGCTCGACGGGCGCCAGACGACGGACACGACGGCGTCCGGCGCACCGCAAGACGAACCGATCAGAATCCGGGCAATCGATCCGCAAGCGCAGCAGGCGGCGATGACGAAACAATTGTCGATGGTGGGCGACCTGTCGATGAAGCTGCGCGGCGTGACCGACGCGCTTGCGACGAGCCTGCAGGACATCGTCGCGAAGCGCCCGGATCTGGCCGATGCGCAGTTCGACTTCGCGACCGACGCCGGCCGGATCAAGGT
>NZ_JALKFY010000144.1:0-268 GCF_023242985.1 Frankia sp. Mgl5
TCGTGTCGACGCTGCCCGACTACGCGGCGTTCGCCGCGCGCTACCGCAACGCGGCCGTTGACCCGAGCGCGAACGATGCGGCCGTCGTGCAGCTGGCGCGTGCGCTCACGGCGAATGCCGCCGATCCGCGCGACAAGGCGCGCATCCTGTACGACTGGGTGCAGGCGAACGTGCGTTACGTCGGGTTGTTTCTCGGCGAGACGGCCGCCGCGCCGCATCGCGTGACCGACATCCTGCGCAACCGCTACGGCGACTGCAAGGATCATGT
>NZ_JALKFY010000145.1:0-268 GCF_023242985.1 Frankia sp. Mgl5
GCTTCAATCGGTGGCGTACCGCCTTTGTGGATGTTGGAAATCACGGTCCGTTCCGACTCCACCATGCCTTTACGCGGGCGATAGCACATGTAGGCGCTCATCGAGGTGGCAGAGACCAGGCCGGGCCGCTCGCCGATCAGCAGCACCAGCACTTCCGGCTGTAAAATCTCGCCGATGTGGTCCATGCAGGCGACGCGTCCGCCCTTGACAAAAAACGGGGTGCCCCAGCTTAATCCATAAGAGCGCAGCGAATCGAGCAAAGCTGGAT
>NZ_JALKFY010000146.1:0-267 GCF_023242985.1 Frankia sp. Mgl5
GCGTCTCTTTGCCAGGATTGGGCGGAAACTTTGGCGGCGGAGGAACAGGCGCGCCAATCTCTTATGCAATCCGTGGAAATGACGCGGAGACGCTGAAGCAGGTTGCGGAGATGCTGACCAGCCAGATCGCTGAAGTGGACGGGGTTCGGCAGAGCGATAATACCCTGGAAGATGCGAAACCGGAAATTCAGGTGGCACTTGACCGTTTGCGCTCAGCGGAGCTGGGTGTGACCCAATCGATGATCTCAGCGACGATCCAGTCGGCCT
>NZ_JALKFY010000147.1:0-267 GCF_023242985.1 Frankia sp. Mgl5
GATTTACACAATTTCCGCCAATGGGGCAGCCGCACCCCAGGACATCCGGAATTCGGTCACACTGCTGGCGTTGATGCGACGACCGGTCCGCTGGGACAAGGCATCGCGATGGCGGTGGGAATGGCGATGGCAGAACGCCATATGGCAGCTACATACAATCGCGACAATTTCAACGTGATTGATCATTATACGTACGTAATTTGCGGAGACGGAGATTTGATGGAAGGTGTGTCCAGCGAAGCTTCCTCCCTGGCGGCCCATCTGAAG
>NZ_JALKFY010000148.1:0-267 GCF_023242985.1 Frankia sp. Mgl5
GCGAAATTGCGGTCGCGGTCGGGCTTGCGCAGAATCTCGGGGCGCTGCGCGCGCTCGCGACCGAAGGGATCCAGCGCGGCCACATGGCGCTGCATGCGCGCAACATCGCCGTCGCGGCCGGCGCGACCGGCGCCGACATCGACCGGATCGCGCAGCGGATGGTCGCGGCGAAGGACGTGCGTGCCGATTTCGCCGTCGAGCTGCTCGCGGGCCGCAGCGGCGGCTGACGCGCGGCTGCGCGCCGCGTGATCGACGCGGTGTGCAGTC
>NZ_JALKFY010000149.1:0-266 GCF_023242985.1 Frankia sp. Mgl5
GTATACTTTTGAATGAGCAATACTTGGACAAAGGAATGAGATCGATGAGCCAATTCACAACAATGCGGGTTGCATTGGGAACAACGAACCGCGCGAAACGGGAAGCTGTGGTGCTGGCGATGGGCAATGAACCGAGCTGCCTGTCCGTACCCTCCGGTGTTTCCGATCAGCCGCTTTCAGAAGCGGAGACGATTGAAGGAGCGATCAATCGGGCCAGAAATGTTCTTGAGCTGGTGCCGGACGCGCAAATCGGTTTGGGTCTGGAG
>NZ_JALKFY010000637.1:0-48398 GCF_023242985.1 Frankia sp. Mgl5
CGGCGGCCCCGGCCCCGGCCCCGGGCCCAGGCCCAGGCCCAGGCCTGGGCCTGGACCTGGGCCTGGACCTGGACCGACCGTGGTCGGACGGTTCGATCGGTTCGATGCGGGTGGCCGCCGCGCGCAGCGTCGCCGTGACGGCGGCGTGCAGCTCGGCGGCCTCCGCGGGAAAGCAGGCGCAGGCGGTCCGGTCCCGCTCCGGCCACGGAAGAGCGAACGGCACCAGCCAGTTGACGTCCATCACCAGGTGGCCGAGCGCCGCCGCACGGCCACCGACCCCGGTCGGGCGGTGGGCCGTCGCGACGAACTGCCGCCGCAACCGCCGCAGCGCCGGCCAGAGATCGGGCGCCGGACGCCGCGACACGTCGGCCGCCGGACCGCGCGACACCGCCGCCGGCGGGTCCGGCACCTGGGGCCGCCAGCTCACGGCCGTCGCGAGCGCGTGGCAGACATCCGCCGTCTCCGCACGCAGGCGGTCCGGCGGGCGGCGCGGCCAGAGCAGCATCGCCGCGGTGATCGAGGCGACCGAGGCCAGCCCCCAGCCGACCAGCCGTTCCGGTATCGCCGAGATCGGGCCGGGTGTCATCACAGGCAGCACGAAGGCGAGCAACGCGGATCGGCCGGCGACGGCGACCTTGGCGTTCAGCACGCCGGAGAACATCACAACGAAGGTCACGACCGCGGTCATCGGCGCCGCCAGCCAGGGCGAGCGCGAGCCGAGCGTGCCGAGGACGACCATCCCGGCGCCGGTGGCGGCGAGCGTGAGGTAGGCGGTGAGCCGGGCCGGTCGGGGCCCGTCGAAGTCGACGAACTCGAGGAGCGCGTAGGCGCCGAACCAGGCGAACAGGCTCATCCGCACATCGCCGACAAGCGTGGTGACGAGGGCGAGCAGGGCGGGGGCGACGATCGCGACGCGAGCCGCCGAGGTGAGGCAGAAATGCCCGGGGTCGCCGTCGAATGCTCCGAACAGCCGCAGACGACCCGCTCCCCGCCACCACAGCTGTCGCATCAGAGTATCCGCTACCCACAGTAGCGGCGTGGGATGCGCACCGGCCCTGCTTCAGACCACAAACAGAGCCCGACCGGAACGACGTCCGGCCGGGCCCCGCAGCCCCGATCAGTCGACTTCCCCAGCGGGTCAGGCGACCCGCTGGGGGCCAGGCTTCCCGCGGTGGGTCAGGCGTCCCGCCGCTTGGCGGCGGCGAGGCCGATCACCAGGAGGCCGAGGCAGACAGCGGCGAAGTAGATCAACGATCCCCAGGGCCCGAAGGGCAGGCCCTCGACCACCGGCGGCCCGTCGCTCGTCTCCGGCTGCCCCGCGACGATGAAGTTGTTCCCGACGATGAAGGGCAGCCAGTCCTGGATGTGGTCACCGATGCGCGGGATGACCGGCAGCAGGCTCTCCGCCAGGAACAGGTAGACGAGCATGACCACGATCGCGCCCGCGGTGTGCCGGATCAGCAGGCCGAGACCGATCGCGAAGATTGCCGCGAGAAGGTAGATCAGCCCGATCCCGAAGACGTTGCGGTACTCCTGGCTGGTGTTCAGGACCAGCGGGGCGTCCGGCTGGATCAGGCGCGCGACGCCCCAGGAGGCCACCGCGGTGATCTCGCCGACGATCCCGGCGAGCCCGGCGACGACGACCGTCTTCGCCAGCAGCGCCGGCGTCCGGCTGGGGACGGCGAGGAACGTCGACCTGATCGTCCCGAAGCGGTACTCAGTGGTGACGGCCAGCGCAGCCATCACCATCATCACGACGAGCCCGAAGTTGTACGCGAACTGCGTCACGCTCGGTGTCAGATCGGCGAGGTCACTCGGCTTGGTCGCGGCGCTGAAGACCGCGGTGAGGCCGACGGTGAGCGCGACCGCGAGGATCATGCACCACCAGGGCGAGCGGGTGGAGAAGAGCTTGATCCGCTCGACGGTGAGCAGCGTCATGGCTTGCTGACCCCCGTCCAGGCATCGGTACCGGGGCTGGTAGGCGCCGGTACCGACGGGCCGCCGGGGCCCGATGGTCCGGCGGGTGCCGCGCCCGGAAGGGTGGGAGCGGGCACAGCGCCGGGCGGCGGGCCGGCAAACCCGGGAACACCGGGTGCGCCGGCCGGCCCGGTGCCGACGAGCGGCCCGGTGGGGCCGACACCGCCCGCGTGATACTCGACGTCGCCGCCGGTCATCTGGATGAACGCCTGCTCCAGCGAGCCACGCGACTCGGAGAGCTCGTGCAGGACCAGCCCGACGGCGCCGGCCAGCTCGCCCACCTGCTCGGTGGAGCTGCCGCGAACCACCAGGGCGGCCGGGATGTCGGTGGTGGCGGGTGTCTCCTGGACCGCCAGGCCCTGGCCGGTGAGGACGCTGTGCAGCCGCTCCATCTCGGGGCCGCGTACCCGCACCGAGGAGTCGGACGCCGAGTTGATGAACTCCTTGGTGCTCGTCTGCGCGATGAGTCGCCCGCGGCCGATGACGATGAGTTCCTGGGCGGTCAGCGCCATCTCGGAGAGAAGATGGCTGGACACGAACACCGTGCGGCCCTCATCGGCGAGCCGATGCATGAACTGGCGAATCCAGAGGATTCCCTCCGGGTCCAGGCCGTTCACCGGCTCGTCGAACAGCAGCACCCCGGGGTCACCGAGCAGCGCGACCGCGATCCCGAGGCGCTGGGCCATGCCGAGGGAGTAGCCCCCGGCCCGGCGCCCGGCCACCGCGGTGAGACCGACGATCTCCAGGACCTCGTCCACCCGCTTGGCGGGCAGCCGGTTGGAAGCGGCCATCCAGCGCAGGTGCGCGCGCGCCGAGCGGTTGGGGTGGACCCACTTCGCCTCGAGCAGCGCGCCGACCTCGCGCAGCGGCTCCTTGAGCTCCCGGTACCTGCGCCCGCCGATCAGGACCTTGCCGGCCGACGGGTGGTCGAGCCCGAGAATCATGCGCATCGTGGTCGACTTACCCGCGCCGTTGGGGCCCAGGAAGCCGGTCACCTTGCCGGGCTGCACCGTGAAGGTCAGGTCGTTGACGGCAACGGTACGGCCGTAACGCTTGGTCAGCCCTCGTGCCTCGATCATCACCCTCCTTTCTGGATCATTCGTTATTCCTCTAGCTAATTCGCCTCTGCCGTGGGGAAATCCACGGCCATCACTCACCGGATGGTGGCATCAGGGGCCGACACTTCCCGACCAGGCGAGCAAGCGGTAGACATGTGGCCTGTCGGTCTGGTGACAACCCGAAGCTTCCCCGCGGACAGTGAACAAGAACACGAGGCGCGGCAGCCATCGGGCTAACCCCCGGAAGCGGGGTCGAGACAGCCGCAGGCTTCGAGGAACCGGGGGCCTCGGGCGGCGACGGCCTCGCGGGCCTCGGAGCCGGACCCGCGGACCCGCGGACCCCAGAGCCGGACCCGCGGGTCTCAGAGCCGGACCCGCCCGGCGAGAATCTCCTCGGCCAGCTCGGACACCCGTCGGCGGCTGCTACGCGCCGCGCGGCGCAGCCGTTCGAAGGCGGTGACGGCGTCCGTGTCCCAGACGGCCATCAGGTAGCCGACGGCCCGGTCAATGGGGACGCGGTAGTCGAGGGCGAACTGCAGCTGGCGGGCCAGCTTGGTGCTGCGGTCGGCGACCATACCGGCGAGCAGGATGCTCTCCAGCACCTGCCCGAACCGCTCGAGGGCCTCGCGCTCGGCGGAGGTCCACTCCCGGGGCGAGTCGTCGGCGACGTTCAACGTCCCGATCGGGCCGCCGCCCATCCGGATCGGCACGCCGAGGACCGCCCGCACCCCGCCGGCGAGCAGCCTGGGCCTGGCCTGCGGCCAGCGGGGCTCACCCGCGAGATCCGGGCTCACCACCAGCTCGTCCAGGACGAAGGACTCGACGCACGGGCCCTCGCCAAGCTCCTCCTGCACCTGTTCCAGCAGGCGCCCGCTGCTGTTGCTCGCGGCGACGCTGCGCAGGGCCCGGTCGGCGTCGACGACGAGGATGCCGGCGCCGTCGAGCCCGAAGACGTCGGTGATCGCGCGCACGGCCTCGGACAGCAGCTCACCGAGCTCTACCCGCTCGGGGACGAGGTGGTGCAGCCGGGTCAGGCTGGCGTCCAGGCGCGCCTTTTCGATCTCCATGTGTTCTCCCGCGACTGGCCGGAGGGCGCGGAGGGGGCACCGTCGGCACGACCGCCGACTACACCTGCTCCACTCGCTCGGACGTGGTCAGCACGGCGTTCCAGGCTTCGGCGACGTCAGGGTAGAGCGGAACTCCAGGCGACGTGAGCAGCTCCACCATACGGCGCAGCAGCGGCCCCGCTCCGCTGAGCGCGACGGCGACCGCGCGGCGCTCCCCGGCGCGCCACAACCGGTGCAGCACAGTGAGTCCGCGGACGTCGGCGAACACCCGGGACACGTCGAGCACCAGCCCCACAGGTCCCGCAGGCCCGGGAGAGTGCGTGCGCCGGGCGGCGACCGCGGTCAGCACGGCGTCGAGGGCGGCCCTGGCCGGCGCCTCGGTCGCCATGTCCAGGTCGCCGTCGAGCGCCGCCGTGGCACCCCACGGGTTCAGCCGTACCGTGATCTTCAGCACCATGGGATCATCGAGAGCAACCAGGAAGCCCTCGGGGATCACCGGTCGGCGCGCCTGGACCGCTCGGCGGGGTCGGAGACGTCATCCGGGCCCGCGCCGGCCGACGCCGGATCGGGCTCCTGACCTGACTCACGCCGCCGCCGGTGGCGAGGTCCCACGTCGACCTGGCGACGTATCCGGCCGTCGAGCGCGGCCTCCCGCTCGGCCTCCACGCTCGAGCTGATCATCCCGAGCATCCGGGAGCGCTCGCCGACGTCCATGCCGGTCATCAGGCTGTCCAGCAGGCCGCCACTCTCGCTCAGAAAGCTCGCGGGCCCACTCTCAGGCCCCGCCGCGGACACCTCGCAGGAGGCGTCCGCGGCGGCTCGGGGACGAGGTGCGCCCTCGGATCCATCGGGTTTACCGGCCGGGGCGGGAGTCGCCGGAACCTCGGCGGGGGCAGAAGGCGTGGGACGCGCCGAGGCATCGGCCGGCCCACCCGGGGTTGGCGCCGCCGGTGTGCGGATTGCTCCCGTGCGGGTCGCTTCGTCAAGGGAAAAACGATCTGCGGGCATACGTCACACTCCGTGACAGGGCCGCAGACACAGGGCAGCGCGAACTCGGTTCTGCGAAGGTACTACCTTCGCCGACAAGACCGCCAGTGGATCTTTTTGGTGGCCTCGGGCCCCGAGGCCACCGCGAACCCGGCGGCCGCCTTTCCACAGTGGTCAGGGGCCGGTTCCGTGAGCCGCTCCGGCGCCCGCCCGCGGCCTCAGGTCGAGCCCCGCGGCCAGGTCACGCCACTGCTCCCGCGGCAGCTCCCGGCTGCCGGTGAGGATCTGCGCGCAGACGTGATCCGCGCCGGCCGCGCGGTGCTCGTCCAGCCGTGCCCGGATGGTGTCCATGTCGCCCCACGCAACGAGGGCGTCGACCAGGCGGTCGCTGCCGCCGCCGGCCAGGTCGGCGTCGGTGAAGCCGAGCCGCCGCAGGTTGTTCGTGTAGTTCGGCAGGTCCAGGTAGACCGCCAGCGCGGCCCGTCCGATCGCGCGGGCCCGGTCGGCGTCCGTCTCCAGGATGATCTTCTGCTCGGGCGCGAGCAGTGCGCCGTCACCGAGGATCTCCCGTGCCATCCGGGTGTGTTCCGGTGTGACGAGGAAGGGGTGCGCCCCGGCTGCCCGCTGCGCGGCCAGGCCGAGCATGCGCGGCCCGAGCGCCGCCAGCACCCGCGCCGAGACGGGGATGCCCACCGCGTCGAGCGCGTCGAGGTAGGACAGGACAGCGCCGTAGGGGTGGTGGTAGCGGCGACCCGTCGTCGCCTCGACCCGCTTCGCGTGCCCGGTTCCCACCCCGAGCAGCAGGCGGCTGGGATGGGCCTTCTCCAACATGCCGTAGGTGTCGGCCAGCAGGTCGACCGGTTCGGTCCAGATGTTCAGGATCCCGGTGCCTACACACAGGTTCTCGGTGGACTCCAGCAGCGCCGCCGGTAGCTCCAGGTCCGCCGTCGCGCCACCCAGCCAGACCATCTCGTAGCCGAGCTCCTCGAGCTCCTGGGCGGTGTCGCGACGTTCGGCCATGCCACGTGGCCACTGCCCGGCGGGCATCCAGAGCCCGGTCCTGGCGACATTCATGGTCACTCGTGATCCCTTCTCGCTGGTCACATCGTCGTCATCGACGTCGCGATCCGATCGGGTCCTCCTACCCGATGCCGCGCTCCTCCTCACGTCTCGACGTGGTCCTGATGGGTATGTCACCCCGGCGATTCGGGACGTCCGTCCCTTGTCTGTCCGAGCTGCCAGTCCGGGCCGTCCGCTCTGTCCACCGCGGTCGCTGGTGTCGTCGCAGGTCGTCGATGTCTTTCATGTCGGTCAACGGCCGCCGGTGACACCCACGGCCGCGGATCCGCGGTGTCCGGTGACGGGTGTTCCGACTGGAAGCCGGAATCCCGGAACTCAAGCGACCCCACCATCCGGCCATTCGGTGCGATGATTCATCCAGGCGATCGGCGGCTTTCGGGACAGCCAAGGCCTGAACTCGGCGTTGCGTACTCGACCGGACTTTACGTATTTGACTGGTATCGCACACTTGACCGGTATTGCGTATCTGACCGGCTTTACGTACTCGACGTTTCGGCAGAGCCGCCCCGAGATGACCGGGATGCCACCACGGCGGCGGTTCGAGCGGGGAGGGCCCTGAGCCGACCATAACCACGCGAGGGGACAATCGTCACGGCCGACGGGGACCGTGCGACCCCCAGCGGGACGTCGTCCGACCGAAACGGAAGCGAGTCATCCAGGTCGCGCCGCTCCCGCCCGGTGTCGACGGGCCCGCCCGGAGGTGGTGCTCACGCTGGCCCGATCGGGCCGTAGGCCGCCGTCTCCGAGCAGTGCCACGGTGCCCGCCCGATGCCGTCCGCCGTCAACAGGCCGTCCACCGCCGGACAGGGCGGGCGGCGCGCGCCGGAGCCAGCTTGAAAAGCCTGCCCCACCAGGGATGCCGGTCTGGCGGGGCAGCCGGGTGGCGCGAGCGGGGGTCGCAGCTGTCCACAGCTCTCCACACACTTTCCACAAGTTATCCACAGGCTGTGGTGAAGTCATGGCCGGCACGCTCCCCGCCCCGGCCGCCCGCCCCGGCTGTGCCCGCTCAGACCGCTCCGAGCTCAGACCGTGCCCGCACTCAGACCGAGACCGTGCTCAGGCCGAGACCGGGAGGTCGGGGACGGCGGTCGTCTGCGACGCGGCCGCCTCGGGACGAAGGTCGTCGAGGGTCAGCGGATGCGCCGGCGGGCCGGCCACGACGATGCTGGACGTCACCTTGAGGTCCGGGCCGACGTGCAGCAGTTCCCCGCTGGCCATCAGCCGCCACCGTGGGTCCTCGTCCATCCGCTCGCTCTCGACGACCACCGCGGGGCGGGTCGTCAGGTCGACCGAGCGGACCCGGATCTCGCTGAACGGGCTGGCGTGATCCAGGTGACGGTTGTTACGCCCGCCCGGGGCCCGCTGGAGCACATGCAGACCATTCGTGTCGGGATACCGCAGCGCCCACAGATCGTCCCCGCTGGCCAGGATCATGTTGATCGAGTAGAGCGGCAGGTTCTCGGCGATCCAGTTCGCCGCGGCCGTGATGCCCGCCGCGACGTCACCGTCCCGCGCCGCGATCTCGCGGGTGATCAGGGCGAAGTAGCGCTCCGAGTCGGTGTCGCCGAGCACGCCGGAGCCTGTCGTGCCAAGCTCCGCGTCGAGTTTACCCAGCCCCTCGATGACCCCGTTGTGGGCGAAGATCCGACCATCCTGGACGAATGGGTGTGTGTTGCGGTCATCGACCCGCCCGGTCGAGGCGTGCCGCACATGCGCGACGAACGTCGACGACGTGACCTGCTGCGCCTCGCGGGCGAACGCCGTGTCGGCGCGGGAGCGAATCGCCTGCCTGACCACCTCGGGCCGGCCTTCGCCGTCAAAGAAGCCGAAGCCCGCGCCGTCCGGGGGACGGCGGGTCTGGGCCCGCGGGCTGTCCGGCGCGTCCAGCAGCCAGAAGGTCGCCTGGATCCGCTCGCTGCCGCTGCTCATCGCGAACAGATGACACATATCAGACCTCCTCGCACCGCGACGGTCCCATCTCGGAAAGTGATGATCCACCACGCCCCAGACCGTGCATGTAGGGGAAGGTAGCTGACCGGTCAGGGTTCGTGGCGTCTTCTGGGCCATCCCCCCGGTCCACGGGATCACGCCGGGCCCGGGAACGTGAGATGTGTCCACTTGTGGCCTCATGTGGCACTACCACTTTTCGGACAATCAACCGGATCAGCCGTAAAGCGTCCGACGAGAGTCCGGCCGATCGCGGACCGAATCTGTCCGCTGGCGACGGCAGACTCGGGACATGCTCGAGACCTCGGCCCGCCTGCTCCGGCTGCTCTCGCTGCTGCAGACCCACCGAGACTGGTCCGGGGCGGACCTGGCCGACCGGCTCGGGGTCACCGCCCGCACCGTCCGGCGGGACGTCGACAAGCTGCGCAGCCTCGGCTACCCCGTGCACGCCGCACCCGGCACGGCCGGCGGCTACCGCCTCGGCGCGGGCGCCCAGCTGCCGCCCCTGCTGCTCGACGACGACGAGGCCGTCGCCGTCGCCGTGAGCCTGCGCACCGCCGCCGGCGGCTCGGTCGAGGGCATCGCCGAGTCCGCCATCCGTGCGCTGACGAAGCTCGAGCAGGTCCTGCCGACCCGGCTTCGGCACCGGGTGTTGGCGCTGCACTCGGTCACCGTGTCCCTGCGTGGCACGAATCCCGCGGCCGTCGACCCGGACGTCCTGATGGCCGTGGCGACCGCCTGCCGCGAGAACCAGCAACTGCGGTTCGACTACCGCGACCACAACGGGACACCGACCGCGCGGATCACCGAACCGCACACACTCGTCCACACCGGGTGGCGCTGGTACCTCATCGCCTGGGACGTCGGCCGTGGCGCCTGGCGCAACTTCCGCCTCGACCGCATCGCGCCGAAGACCCCGACCGGCCCGAGGTTCACCCCCCGGGACCCACCCGCGGACGACATCCAGGCGTACACGTCCTGGTCGGTCTCCACCGCCGGGTACCGGTACCAGGCCCGCGTGCGCTACCACGCACCCGCCGGGGTGATCGCCGCCTCGCTCAGCCCGACCTCCGCCGTTATCGAGGCGCTCGACGACGAGAGCTGCCTGGTCCGGACGGGTTCCAACTCGCTGGACGCGCTCGCGATCTACCTCAGCCTCGTCGACGCGGACTTCGACGTGCTCGAACCGCCCGAGCTCGTCGACCGCGTCCGCGAGCTTGCCGGCCGGCTCGCGCGAGCGGCACCGCCGCCACCACCCACCGGCTGAAAGCGGCTCAGGATGGCTGCCAGGGCGGTGCGACGCCCCAGCCCCAACGCGGAACCGGCGCGTGCGGCATGGGTGTGGCGCCGGGCGTGGAGTTCTCGACGGCGAGGCGGGTGCCCCATTCGACATAGCCCATGAACGCCGCCCGGAACTCGGGATCGCCCGGCAGCCCGACCTCGTCCGCCGCGTCGACGAGCAGGCTCACCCACCGTCGGCGCTGCGGCTCGGTGATGGCCCTGCCGACGTGGTGGGCGAGCATGTTCTCGTACCCGCCGCGTTTCTCGGTGTACTCGGCCGGGCCACCGAAAACCTCGCCGAGCCACATCGCCACGTGGTGGGCGTGCGCCGGATTCATGCCCGCGAACAGCGGCGCGAGAAGGTCGTCCTCGACGACGGTCTCGTAGAAACGGGTAAGAAGCCGCTCGAAGGCCTCGGCGCCGCCGGCCCATTCGTAAAGGGTGGGCGACTCGGGTGCCCCCCCGCCCCGCCCGGCGACCGCCGTGGGAGAATAGTGCCGCATCTCCTCGATGTGTTCGACGTACGGCCCGATCTGTGCCAGGAACTCACGGAACTCCGCGCTCCGCCGGAAGCCGTCCAGATGGCCGGCGACCGAATCCCACTGAATGCGCAGAATGTACTGGACGTTCGTCTCGACGCAGCGGGTGAGCTCGAACGAAAGGCAGTTCCGCGACCGCTCGAGCACCGCCGCGGCTCGCGAATACGCCTTCTCGAACTCGTCAGTGCTGTGTTCCGGTATCCGGTATCGGATGTACTCGACGATCACAGCCGGATCACCTTCTCACCTCCGACGACTGGGGAGAACCCGAAACTATCAGCGGGAAACCTGGCATCGGCGATCCGCATGGTACGCACAAAAAAGTGCGTACCATGCGGGCACGGCGTCCCGCGAGGAGGTGAGGAGTGGTAACGATGTCTCCGGACACGCCCCAGCCCCCGGGCACGGCGCGGCCCGGCCGCAGCTATCACTGCCACGTCGAGGTCACGGTCGACGTCATCGGCGGGAAGTGGACGCCGGTCGTCCTCGCTCATCTGAAGGAACACGACCGGCTACGGTTCGCACAGCTGCGCCGGCTCATCCCCGACATCACCGAGAAGATGCTGGCGCAGCGGCTGCGGGAGCTCGAGGCGATCCAAATCGTCGACCGGATACCCGTCAGCACGGCACCGCCGCACGTCGAGTACGCGCTGACGGCGCAGGGCCGGTCCCTCGGCCCGGTGCTGCAGGCGATGTGGGAGTGGGGCCGGGACTGGGCGGCCACGAACCGGCTCGCCGTCGATCCGGTCCGGTTCCGCCACTGACCCGCCCGCTGGCATATTCGGGCCCATGTCCGCGCAGGCGACACCACCCGCGGCGGCCCGCACGCCGGCCGCGGCGGTCCGCACGCCCTGGGCTCCCGACAGGAGCGCCCTTCGCGGGCGCGTGGCCGTCGCCGCGCTGGCCGCCGATCCGGGACGGGCCCGCTGGAACCAGCGCTCGGTGACCTCCGGCCAGCTCGCGGCCGAGTACGGCTTCACCGACGTCGACGGGTCACAACCGGACATCTGGCCGCGCCTGGAACGTCCGGCGGAGGCCCCGGCGCCGGCGGCCGGTCAGGAGCCGCACGCGCCCCGGTAGCGCGTCCCGGGGCTCCACCCTCCGCCGGCCGCCCGCTGACCGGCCAATATGATGAAGATCGGCATTTTCTGATGATCTCAACCGGTTTCCGCGGTCTCGACTGGTTTTGACGATCTTCATCCGGTTCCGGCGGTCTCAGCCGGTATGCCGGAACCGAAGCGGGCCGGCATCCGGAGGGCACGATGCGCAGCACGCCACCGAGGACGGCGGGAAGCGACCCGCACCCGCCGCCATCCGGTGGCCACGCACCGCAACCCGCGTCCCTCCCACCCGAGACGCCGACACGCGGGACGTCGGCGGCGGGCGGAACGTTCACCCGTGCCTGGGACGCCGTCTTCACCCCGCTCACCGCGCACGACCCGGACGAGATCAGCGGCTACCCGCTGCGGGCCCGGATCGGCGAGGGCGGCATGGGCGCCGTGTACCTCTCGCACACCCCCGGCGGACGACCGCTCGCGGTCAAGGTGGTCCGTCCGGAGTTCGCCGCCGACCCCGACTTCCGCGCCCGGTTCGCGAAAGAGGTCGCGATCGCACAGCGGGTGCAGGGCCCCTACACGGTTCCGGTCATCGACGCCGATCCCGACGCGGTGCGCCCGTGGATCGCCACGGCCTACGTCCCCGCCCCGTCGCTCGCGATAGCCGTAGCACGGACGGGTGCGCTGCCCGCCACGACCGTCCTGATGCTGATCGCGGGTGTCGCGGAGGCCCTGCAGTCCATTCACCGGGTCGGGGTGATCCACCGCGACCTGAAACCAGGAAACGTCATCCTCGCGGCGGACGGCCCGCGCGTCATCGACTTCGGTGTCGCGCGCGCCCTCGACGCCGCGACGGCCGCGATGACACAGACCGGAGCGCGCCTCGGAACACCCGCCTTCATGGCTCCCGAACAGGTTCGCGGGGCGCAGCTCGACCGATCCGGTGACATTTTCGCCCTCGGGGCCACCGCCTACTACGCCATGACCGGCCGGCCGCCGTTCGGCGTCGACGCCGCCGTCTTCCACCGCATCGAGCACCAGCAGCCCGACTGGGACGACTGCCCGCCGCAGGTGCGCGACGTTCTGGCCCGCTGCCTGGAGAAGGACCCCGCGCGCCGGCCGACCCCCACCGAACTGATCGAGCTCTGCCGACTGATCACCCCGATCGGCCAGCTGACCTCGGACGAACAGCTGACCACCGGCGCGGGGTGGCTGCCCCCCACCGTCGCCGCCGAGGTGACCCGCTACCACCTCGCCCCGCTGCCCACCCCACCCCCGGCTCCGTCCCCGGCTCCAGCTCCGTCCCCGGCCTTCACCGAACCGCCTACCGCCGCCCCCGCCGGAGCCGGCGGCGTCGCGGCGGGTGGGGCACCGCGCCGGTCCGGCCGCGGCCGCCGTCCCTGGCTGGTCGGCGCGATCGGCGCGGTCGCGTTCGTCGTGGTCTGCGCGCTCGCCGCCGTGCTGCTCACCCGCTCCGACGAGCCGTCGCCCTCCGCGCCCATGGTCGCCTCGGCCGTGAACGGGCCCACGGCGAACCCCGCCAGGCCGCCCTTCGATCCGAAGGCGGGCCTCCCCGGTCCGGTGGCGCCCGGGCCGGGCCTGCCCGTTCCCGGCACCCCACCGGGTGGGCTGGGAGCCGGCGCGCCCGGTTCACCGCCCACGGGCGCGGGCGGCCCCGCGACTCCCCTCACCCCACCGCCGGCCGCGACCACACCGGGAGCGACCGCGCCCCAGGCACCGGCCCCCACCCCGAAACCGGCGCCGCCCAGCACGGCCGTGAGCGGATGCCCCGGCAGCCCGAGCCACGGCTACAACGGCGACGGGTACGGCGTGCTGACCGAGGCCACCTCGCTGCGCAGCGGGCCGTACGCGGCGTGCGGCGCGGTCGCGAGCCTGGCCAAGGGCAAGAAGGTCTGGCTGCACTGCAGCGTCGTCAACGGCCACAACAACCTGTGGTGGTGGGCCCGCCTGGACGGCTCCACCACCGACGGCTGGATCTACGACGGAAGCCTCAAGCTCAGCTACGTCGACGACAACGACGACGGCAGGACGCGGATCTACAGCTGCGACGGCACGTACGTCAACCGCTGACACCACTCGCCACTCCGCACAGCACCGCGCACTGTCCGCCGGCAGGCGAATCGCTGTTCGCGGTGCACATCCAGGCGATCGTCCCTGCCCCCAGGAGATTCCGCCCGTTTCGCGTCAACCCGATCGGACATGCCGGCATCTATCCGAATGCGGCAACCACGCCGCAGAGGAGGACTCGATGACGATGTCCGATCGACCGGGCCGACGCCCGGCCGGCAACGGAACCACCCGCACGCGCCGGAGGCGGCACCTGGCCGCACTGACGCTCCTGGTCGCCGCGGTCTCGGCCATGATCCCCGCGCAGGCGGCCCTGGCCGGGGAAAACGGACCCCAGCCGTTCGTCCGGGCCCGGGCGGAGGCCGCCGTCAAGGCAGCCTACGCGCAGGCGTTCACCGGCGGCCAGGACCCGGCGCACAGCCTCGCCGCGGTGGAGGACGGCCCGGACCTGGCTGACACCCTCGCGCAGGCGATACAGAACTTCCCCGAGGCGACACACACCGCCGCTGTGACCACGAGCGACATCGTCTTCACCGACCCGCGGCACGCGGCGCTTCGTTTCCGCATCGCCTACCAGGGCGGAATCGACTTCGGGGAGCAGAACGGTAACGCCCTGATCGTCGATGGCAAGTGGAAGGTCAGCCGCGGCACCTACTGCATGGTCATGGGATGGGCCGGCGCCACCTGCCCATCACCGTGACCTGTCCATCTCCCTGACGCGACTCTCGGCCGCCAGGTGGAACGCGGCCGGCGGCGGCCCGAGCGGGCTGCCGCCGGTCCGCGCGCTCCCAGCTCTGTCACCAGGTCAGTTGATGGCGAGAAGCTCCACCTCGAAGAGGAGGTCGGAGTTCGGCGGGATGACGGGCGGGAAACCGCCGGGGCCGTACCCGTAGTCGGGCGTGATGGTGAGCACCGCCTTCTCGCCGAGGGAAAGCTGGGGAACCCCCTCGTCCCATCCCCGGATGACCCGGCCGACACCGATCTCGGTGACGAACGGCGCGCCCCGGTCACGGGACGAGTCGAACTGCTTGCCGTTACGCAGGGTGCCGACATAGTGAATCGTCACCCGGTCCCCCTTCTTGGGGAAAGTCTTGCCGTCTCCCTGCGAGAGGGTTTCAATCGAAACGCCCATGCGATCAGCCTTTCCTCGATGGTGGGACGTGTGCCTGCGCCGGCAGGCTCCCCCGGCTGGAACCGGGCAAACTGCCACCGCGGACCGCCGCTCCCCCGCGGGCAGGAGCCGGGGGTGCCCCGGAAGTATGTCAGCGAGCGCCTCGGCGCCATCGGTGCCGGTCGGTCGGTCGGAGCGTTGGGACGGCGAGGCCCTGCCGTCCGGGTGACACGAGCGCAGCCGTAGGATCACCCACCGCGCCGAGGGAAATGGGCGGTTTCGCGATGGTCTCCGATAGTGACCGCCGGGGACCGGACGCCCGATCATGATGCTCGACCGAGCACGGGTGGTGGTGGCGGCGCTGCCCGGCTACGAGCTGGGCGACACGGGTCCTCGCGATGTTCGCGCACAAGGCGCCGCTCGACGCCGGCAGGTTCTTCGCTGACCTCGACGCCGCCGTCGACCAGGGGCTTCCCGGTGAGTGAACGTGCCTGAACGGCTCAGCCGAAGGTAGCTCGACACGAACGATCCTGTTGAACGTGCCGCGAGGATCGGACGACTGCAGCGCACCGAGGCAGGACCCACCCCAAGAAGGGAGAACCACCCCCACCAGCCCACCAGGCCCGCCGCTCGGGGGCTTCGGGGGTCGCCCCCGAAAAAAATAACGGCCCCCCGGGGAAGCCGCCCCCAGGGGCGGCAACCACAGCGAACCGGCTCGAGCGGGCGACGGGAATCGAACCCGCGTTGCAAGCTTGGGAAGCTCGTGTTCTGCCTCTGAACTACGCCCGCATGGTGCTACCGCATCCTACTGGACTCGGGCGGCACGTGTTCCACCGCCACCCCCGGACTTCGCGCTCAGGCTGGTCCGCCCCCGAACCCCGGCCTGTCACCCTGGTCGGGCCACGGCCCGTCACCCGTCGATGGGGTGGAGGTCGGCCGCCCGGGTGGCCTCGGCGCTGTTGCCGTGGTGCAGGAACCGCAGCGGCTCCCGGCCGGCGGGCTGCCTCGGGCGTTCCTGCGCCGGCACCGGTGGGACGTCCAGTTTGCAGGGTTGGTCGGGTGAGACGCGGACCTTCTCGCCGTGGTGCAGAATCGTGATCGCCTCGCCCTCGAGCACCGTGTAGGTGGCGGACGAGTCGACCACCTCGACGTGGAGCTGGCGGGAGCGCACGCGCAGGCCGAAGGCGAGCCGGCTGAGGCCCTCGGGCAGGCGGGGGCTGAAGGAGAGCAGCTCACCGGTGTCACGCAGCCCGCCGAAGCCCTCGACGAGCGCGATCCAGCTGCCGGCCAGCGAGGCCATGTGCAGGCCGTCGCCGGTGTTGTGCTCGATGTCCTTCAGGTCCATGAAGGCGGCTTCGCGCAGGTAGTCGTGCGCGAGGGACATGTGACCGCATTCGGCTGCCATGACGGCCTGGCAGCAGGCGGACAGCGAGGAGTCGCGGACTGTGAGCGCCTCGTAGTAGGCGAAGTTGCGCGCCTTCTGCTCGGCGGTGAACGCGTCGCCGCGGCGCTGCATCGCCAGTACCAGGTCGGCCTGTTTCACGACCTGCTTGCGGTAGAGGTCGAAGTAGGTGAAGTGGAGCAGCAGCGGATACTGCTCCGGCCTGGTCAGTTCGAAGTCCCACACCTGGTGCTCGGTGAAGCCCTCGGACTGGGGGTGGACACCGAGGCGTTCGTCGAACGGGATGAACATGTCCTCGGCGGCGTCGCGCCAGCTCGCGGCGGTCTCCGCGTCGACCCCGAAGGCCCGGGCGCGTTCGGGATGGCGCTGGACGGCGTCGGCCGCCCCGATGAGGTTCCGCTGGGCCATCAGGTTGGTGTAGACGTTGTTGTCGGCGAGCGCGGAGTACTCGTCCGGGCCGGTCACACCGTCTATGCGGAAACGGCCGGAGAGGTCGTGGTGGCCGAGGGAACGCCACAGCCGCGCCGTCTCGATGAGGATCTCCAGACCCACCTCGAGCTCGAACTGCTCATCCTCGGTGGCCCACAGGTAGCGCAGGACGGCGTCGGCGATGTCGGCGTTGACGTGGTAGGCCGCCGTCCCGGCGGGCCAGTAGCCGGAGCATTCCTCGCCGTGGATGGTGCGCCAGGGGTAGGCCGCGCCGTCGAGGTTGAGTAGTTGGGCGCGCTCGCGGGCCAGCGGAAGGATCGAGTGCCGCCAGCGCAGCGCGTCGGCGGCGGCGGCCGGCACGGTGTAGGTGAGGACGGGCAGGACGTAGCTCTCTGTGTCCCAGAAGGCGTGACCGTCGTACCCGGGGCCGGTGAGCCCCTTCGCGGGGATGGCCCGGCGCTCGGCCCGCGCGCCGGCCTGCAGGACGTGGAAGAGCGCGAACCGGACGGCCTGCTGTACCTCGGCGTCCCCGTCGACCTCGACGTCGGACCGGTGCCAGAAGTCCTCCAGGTACTGGCGTTGCTCGGCGACGAGGCCGTCCCAGCCGGTCTGGCGGGCGGCGACGAGGGCGGCGGTGGCCTGGTCGCGCAGCGCCGGCAGGGAGCGCTGCTCGGACCAGCCGTAGGCGAGGAACTTGACCATCCGCAGGGTCTCGCCCGGTTTGAGGACGGCCGTCGCGGTGACCCAGCCGGTGTTGGGCTCGCTCTCCGAGGTGACACCGAGCGAACGCGGGCCGTCGAAGATGTGGTCCATCGCCGCGGCGACCCGGATGTCGCTGTGCCGGGTGCGGTGGACGAGCTCGACCATGGTCTCGCGGGCGCGGTGCCGTTCGGAGATGAGCGGCGACTCCAGGACGGCGGCGGCACGCGGGTCGCCCCTGCGCCCCGGAAGCTGCTCGTTGGCGACCAGCTCGGACTGGATGACGACCCGCGCGGTGTCGCCCACCGGTTCGATCTCGTAGTGGATCGCGGCGGCGGAGCGCTGGGAGAAGGAGATGAGACGCTGGGTGCGGATCCTGACCCGCTGCCCGGCCGGGGAGACCCAGTCGGCCTCCCGGCGCAGCACCCCCTCGCGGAAGTCGATCGTGCGGGTGTGCGCGAGAAGGTCCCCGTAGCGGACGTCGAACGGCTCGTCGTCGACCAGCAGGCGGACGATCTTGCCGTTCGTGACGTTGATGACCGTCTGCCCGGACTCGGGGTACCCGTATCCCGCCTCGGCGTACGGAAGCGGACGCAGTTCGTGGACGGAGTTCAGGTAGGTACCGGGCAGCCCGTGCGGATCGCCCTCGTCGAGGTTCCCGCGCATGCCCACGTGCCCGTTGGACAGCGAGAACAGCGACTCGGAGCGAGCCAGGTCGTCGATGTCGAGCCCGTGCTCGGTCAGCGACCACGACTCGATGGGATAGGAGGGCCTGCCGATCACGCGGCGCCCCCGGCGGGAGCGGGACCGGCCGACGCCGGGCCGGTCGGACGTCCATCGAGCAGGTCGGCGAGGTCCTCGACGACCGTGTCGGCGCCGTTGCCGCGCAGCGCCTCGGCGTGGCCGACCCGGTCGACGCCCACCACGTAGCCGAAGCCGCCGGCCCGGCCCGCCTGCACGCCGGCGGTGGCGTCCTCGAAGACCGCGGTGGCACCAGGGGCGACCCCGAGTGCCTCGGCACCGGCGAGGAAGGTGTCGGGGGCCGGCTTGCCGGCGAGGCCACGCTCCTCGGCGACGAGGCCGTCGACCCGTGCCAGCAGCAGGTGCTCGATCCCCGCGGCCCGCACCACCTCGGCGCAGTTCGCGCTGGACGACACGACCGCCCGCGGCACGCCGGCGCGCTCGAGCTCCTCGAGGTAGCGCACGGAGCCCGGGAACACCTCCACGCCCATCTCCTTCAGCTTCTCCAGGAGCAGGATGTTCTTCCTGGTGGCGAGGGCCTGGATCGTCATCCCGGACGGCGGGTCGTCGGGCACGCCGGGCGGGAGGTGGATGCCCCGGGAGTCCAGGAACGCGCGCACGCCGTCGGCGCGCGGGCGGCCGTCCACGTGGTCGGCGTAGTCGGTGGCGATGTCGAAGGGGACGAACGGGTCACCGGACCGCCTCGCCCAGTTCTCGAGGAAGTCGTCGAACATCTCCTTCCACGCCGCGGCGTGGACGGCGGCGGTACGGGTCAGTACCCCGTCCAGGTCGAACAGGCATGCCTCGATGTGATCCGGTAGCCCCAGCATCGGTCCCCATCCTGGATCGTCGTCCGGCTGCGTCGCCAGCTCCCTCGCGCGGACCGGTTCCCTCTCCCCGCGGCAGTTCCCTCCGCAGTCAGAGTGTCACCGAAGGCGATGTCCCGTGACGGCAACCTCGCACGCGTCCGGGATGCTCCTACCCGAGACACCGCGGCTCCCACACCGCGACAGCGGCGAAATCGCCGCAGTCCGCACATCCCGCCATCAGACGGCCACGATGATCCACCGGGCTCGTGCCGGCGGGACATCCAGGCGGCTGCGGTAGCGTTCTCGAACGTGCTGCTGTCCGACCGGGATATCCGGGCCGAGATCACCGCCGGTCGCGTCCGGCTCGACCCCTACGACGAGGGGCTGATCCAGCCGTCCAGCGTGGACCTGCGGCTCGACCGCGCGTTCCGGGTGTTCCAGAACCATCGTTACAGCCACATCGACCCGGCCGTGGAGCAGGAGGATCTCACCGAGCTCGTGGCGCCCGAGGGCGACGAGCCGTTCGTCCTGCACCCGGGCGAGTTCGTGCTGGGGTCGACGCTGGAGATCGTGACGCTGCCGGAGGATCTCGCCGGCCGGCTCGAGGGCAAGTCGAGCCTGGGCCGGCTCGGGCTGCTCACCCATTCGACCGCCGGGTTCATCGACCCGGGCTTCTCCGGCCACGTGACGCTGGAACTGTCGAACGTCGCGACCTTGCCGATCAAGCTGTGGCCCGGGATGAAGATCGGCCAGCTCTGCCTGTTCCGGCTGTCGACGCCGGCCGAGCATCCCTACGGCTCGGCGATCTACGGGTCCCGGTACCAGGGGCAGCGCGGGCCCACGCCGTCCCGCGCCCACCGCGACTTCACCCGGGCGGCGGTTCCGGAGATTCCGGACGGCTCGCCCACCGCCTGACCCCGACCCTTTCTGGAATGGACAGCCGGTTTCAGTCGCCGTCGCCGTCGCCGTCGGCGGTCTGGCTGAAGCTGTCATGCCACACAGCTTTGGCTCCGCTGTCACCGATCCGGTAGGTCTGCACGACCGAGCCCACGGCGGCGACGATGCTGAGCGCGGCGACGAGCACGACGATGCCCCGCTGGGCGGGGGATGAGGCGACGTGCGCGGGGTCCGGTGACGGGCTTGATGTCGGCTCGGAGGAGTCGGAGGAGGCCGAACGCCGCGACAGCGCCCAGGACACCGCGGCCAGGACGAACAGTCCCCCCACCCAGGGCAGCAGGCTGTCGCCGAGTTCGGCGTGTCGCTGGACCAGGGGATCAGCGGGTACCCGTTCCTCGAGCCACTCCCCGGCGTGGGTGGTGAGGGGAACACTGACCAGTGCGGCCAGGGCGACCAGGGGGGTCACGGCACCGAGCCGGCGGCGGGCCGCCGGCCACGCCGACGACAGTCCCACCAGTACCGCCGCTACCGGTACCAAAACGATGACCACATGCACGAGCAATGCGTGCGCGGGCAGGCCGTTGATCTCCGTTGGTCCCACCACTACTCCGATCGTGGTCGCGCGCCGGCTCCACTGGGCGCGGCGTCTGGAGCAGGGCTCCACCATGCTGCTACAGCAGTAGTAATACTACAGGGGTAGTAACCACTGGTAGGCTCGCCCTATGCGTAGAGGCGGGACGGGACGCCGGGAAGCCGGTGGGCTGGAGACCGCGGTACTCGGCGTGTTGTGGGCGGCGACAGGCCCACTCACCCCCAGCCAGACCCAGGAAGCACTGGCCGGCGCGGGTTATGACCTCGCTTATACGAGTGTCGCGACCACTCTGGTGCGCCTGCACGGCAAGGGCCTGGTCGAACGGGCCGCGGCCGGCCGGGCTCACAGCTACACGCCAACCGCGGCGGCGGCCAAGCAGGTCGCGGACCGGATGCGGGGGCTGCTGGGGGACGGCCGCGGCCGAGTGGAGGTCCTGAGCCACTTCGTCGCCGGTCTGTCGGCCGACGAGGAGGCGACACTGCTTGCCCTGTTGGCCGCCACAGAGTCATCCGAGGACAGCGGATCGTGATCCGCGGCGGGTCGGGACACCGGGCGCCGGCCAGGTGGCGCTGCCCTCCTGCTCCGCGACAGCGGCGGACGGTGGGTCTCCTCGATCGTCAGGTGTGGCCAGGGCCGGCGGCGGTGGGCCCGCCGCGACAGCGATGCCCATGAGATACATGGTGTGGCTTCCCCTCATCGCCAACGTCGTCGTGGCGGTCAGCTCGCCGACGGTCACACGCCGGCTGTCCTACCGGGTGAAACCCGCGGTGCTGACCGCGGTCGCGGTCGTCGCGGCGGGCTGCTGGCTCTGGTGCCTCACGTTGGTCGCGAGCAGCTTCCTGGCCCGTCTTCCCGAGGTGGCCGGCAGAGTCAGGGGGGCTCCCGCCTCCCATGTTCTGGCCGAATCCCCACCTCCCGCGGTAGGCGCGGCGGCTGCGGTCCTCGTCACCGCCGCGACCGGGATGCTGCTGGTCGCCGCCGTGCGTACGGGCCGGGACCTGGCCCGGGCGGAACGTCTGGTGCGTCAGGCGCCTCCCGGCCAGGTGATGGTTGTTCCGGGGTGGATGCCGGACGCCTGCGCGGTCGGTGGCATCACCGGTGGCCGGATCGTCATCACGACCGGCATGCTCGACTGCCTCGACCCCGCCGAACAGGACGCTGTACTTGCCCATGAACGAGCGCATCTGGCCGGCGGGCATCACTGGCTCCGCATAACCGTGGCCTGCTGCGCGGCGGTCAGCCCGCCCCTGAGGCGCTTCCCGGCCCTGCTCGAGGCGGCCTGTGAACGGTGGGCCGACGAGCACGCCGCACGCGCGACCGAGCGGCGCCGCGTACTCGCCCGGGCTCTGAGCAAGGCGGCTCTGACGACCTTGCGGTCCCGTCGCGGGGGACCGGCCGAGCCGTCTCCGCCACCAGCCACCGCCTGCGGATTCCGCCACGGCACGGTTACCGAACGGATCGCCGCTCTCCTTGAGGACGCGCCCGGCATCACCCGCATGCCCGCGACCCCGCCCATCACGATCATCATCGCCGTCTCAGTCATGATCGGCACCGCCGCACATGCCGGCATGGACTGTTTCGCGCTCCTGCGCGCGATCTTCTGATCAACCGCGCCCCAGCACATGACGCTCGGCGGGTTCAGCCCAGCCAGGGCCACCAGCACAGCCTGGGCCCTCCGGAACGTCCGGGGCATCCAGAAACGGCGTCGGCCACCCCCGAGAAGCCGGGGGCGGCCGACGTTCAGTTGCTCAGGCGGCCTCAGCCGCCACCTGGCTCAGATGCTTCCGGCGTCTCAGATGCGTCCGGCACCTGAGGTACCTCGGCCACTTCAGGTACTCAGCGGCTCCGCCGTCGGCGTGGCCGTCGGCGCGACCAGCGAGCGGGCCAGCAGCTGCGAGACGTCGAGCACCTCGACGCTCTCCTTCGCCTCGCCGGCGAGCTTCTTCTCGGTGACGGCGTCGGAGAGCATCACGATGCAGAACGGGCAGGCGGTCGAGACCACGTCGGGATCGAGGCCGAGGGCCTCCTCCATGCGGTCGACGTTGACCCGCTTGCCGATCTTCTCCTCCATCCACATCCGCGCGCCGCCGGCGCCGCAGCAGAAGCCGCGCTCCTTGCAGCGGTGCATCTCCTGGCCGCGGATGCCCGGAATGGCCTCGAGGATCTCCCGGGGCGGGGTGTAGACCTTGTTGTGCCGGCCGAGGAAGCACGGGTCGTGGTAGGTCACCGAGGAGTCGATCGGGGTGATCGGGACGAGCTTGCGCTCCTCGACGAGCTTGCCGAGCAGCTGCGTGTGGTGGACGACCTCGAACGTCCCGCCGAGCGAGGAGTACTCCCGGGCGAGGCTGTTGAAGCAGTGCGGGCAGGTCGCGACGATCTTCTTGACGCCCGTCTCGTTCAACAGCTCGATGTTGGCCTTCGCCATCTCCTGGTAGAGGTACTCGTTGCCGAGGCGGCGCGCCGGGTCACCGGTGCAGGACTCCTGGCTGCCGAGGATGGCGAACTCGACCCCGGCGGTGTGCAGCAGCTCGGCGAAGGAGCGCGCGACTTTCTTGGCCCGGTCCTCGATGGCGCCGGCGCAGCCGACCCAGTAGAGGTACTCGACCTCGTCCGGGATCCGCTCGCCCTCGTCGAGGATGCGCACCTCGAACGGCAGGCCGTCGGTCCACTCGGTGCGCGAGCGCGGCGAGACACCCCACGGGTTGCCGTTGTTCTCCAGGTTGCGCAGCATCACGCCGGCCTCGGACGGGAACGCCGACTCGATCATGACCTGGTAGCGGCGCATGTCGACGATGTGGTCGACGTGCTCGATGTCCACCGGGCACTGCTCGACGCAGGCCCCGCAGTTGGTGCACGACCACAGGACGTCGGGGTCGATGACCCCGCCCTCCTCCGCGGTGCCGACGAGCGGGCGGTCCACCTGGGGCTGACCGGGCTCGGGGACACGGCCGAAGCCGGACTCGGGCACGTGGTGGTGCACCTTGTGCTTGCCGGAGCCGTCCTCGGACGCGCTGGTGGCCGCCTTCGTGGTCTCCTCGGCGCTCTCGCCGTCCTCGGCGCCCTTGGGCGCGAGCAGGTAGGGAGCCTTCGCGAAGAGGTGGTCCCGGAGGTCCATGATCAGGAGCTTGGGCGACAGCGGCTTGCCGGTGTTCCAGGCCGGGCACTGACTCTGGCACCGCCCGCACTCGGTGCAGGTGGAGAAGTCGAGCATGGCCTTCCAGGAGAAGTCCTCGACCTTGCCGACCCCGACGATCGGCTCGTCCTCCTCCATCAGCTTCTCGATGTCGGGCGTGGTGCCCAGCGGGCCGAGCGCGACCGGCTCCCGCTTGAGGATGACGTTGATCGGCGCCAGGCCGATGTGCAGGTGCTTGGAGTAGACCACCAGCACCAGGAAGCCCATGATGATCGCGATGTTGAGGAGCAGGAACACCGTCTCGATGTGTTCGTTGGTGTGCTCCGAGAAGGCATCCAGCGGCAGGCTGACCAGCCAGGACGCGAACGCCCACTTGGTGTCGCCCTGCGGGTGGGTACCCGCGTTGAACTGGGCCCCACGGGTGATCAGCAGGGTCACGATGACCAGCGTGATCATCCCGAGGATGACCCAGGCCGGGCCGATGTGGGAGCCGTAGAACCGGGACTTGCGGTCAAGCCGGGCCGGGGCGTTGCGCAGCCTGATGACCGTGAAGGTGATCAGGCCCGCGAGCACGGCGACCGCGAAGAAGTCCTCGAGGAACCCGATGGCCGCCCAGTGCCCGAACAGCGGGATGTGGAAGTCGTGGTCGAACAGGGCCCCGTACGCCTCGACGATCGTCAGACCGAGGATGGTGAAGCCCCAGAAGGTGAAGGCGTGCGCCAGGCCGGGCACCGACCACTTGAGCAGCTTGCGCTGGCCGCCGACCTCGCTGATCTCGGTCCAGATCCGGGTCGGCAGGTCGTCGAGCCGGCCCTCCGCCGGTTGACCGGACCTGATCAGCCTGGTCAGCCAGAAGACGCGGCGGCCGGCCACCGCGAGAGCGATCAGCGTGATCGCTAGACCGATCGCGATTCTCACAGGTCCTCCATCTGTGCTATCCGGTCAGTGCTGACCGGTGTTGACCGACGACAACCGGTGCTGCCCGGCGACGCGGCGAGCCTACCCGTACCCGCCGGTAACTTCCTGAGCGCGACGGCCGCCCTACCCTTGGCCATCAACGTGGAGCGTTCCGCTGCCACCGTGACCCGCGCGACGGCCATCGGGCCCACTCCGAAGCGCAAGCCTTCCCGTGACCGTACGACCCGCGACGAGCGGAGTGACCAGAGACACGTCACGATCACCGGACACGCATCACTCCCCCTCCGAAAGTCCCACAACGACACCATCCGGGGTGGCTCCCGGTGGCCATCACCTTTAGATCCCCCGCCCCTGGCCCCGAACACCTCCGACACTGCCACGACGTGGTCCGAGTGGGGCGGGATCGGGGACCTATTGGGCTGATCTTGCCCGGCGCGCCGGGAAGCCTGCTACTTTGAGTGGCAGACAACCGCCCGAACCACGACTCTCCGCACCGTCCGTTCTCATCTGGCCACCCCACGAGCCCCAGGTGGGACCACATGGTCCAATCACCGGGTGGCACGTGTTGTGGCACTCCGCCGGCCGGCGGCCTGTTGTTCGTGGATCATCCAGAGCGCTGATGTCAACTCTTGTGATGACCATGAGCCTCCCCGCACCATGGGTGGGTGCCTCGGTCCGGGCGGTCACGGGATCACGCCGTGACCGGGTCGGGCCAGAGGTTTCAGTCGGCCGGCTACAGCGCTGTCGCGACGACGCCCGGCGCGCTCCGGAGAACGGTCTCCAACCACGTTGACGACCCCTGCGATCCATGGTGGGCACGATGGCGACGAGCACCAGGCCGGCGACGCCCCGGGCCGGGCGGCCCGGGTTCTCCCAGCACACGGAATACCTGCGCGCGCGCGAGAACCAGGCGATGGTCCGACGCGACCGCCTGGCGCGCGAGGTGCCGCGCGCGGCCATCCGCGCCGCGGTGGTCGGCATGGGCCTCGGCCTGGTCATCGGGTTCGGGCTCGGGCTACCCGGTCTCGGCGTGGCCGTCTTCGTGGTCCTGCTCATCATCTGGCCCGGTGGCATCGCCGTGGCCGCCTTCGGTGTCTCGCCGGACGTCGAGACGCTGCGCGAGGCGGCCGAGGCCGAGCGCAAGACCGCCCGCGCGATCTCCCGGCTCCGCCGACACGGCTACGTGATCATGCACGACCGGGCCGTCCCCTACTCGCAGGCCACAATCGGGCACCTGCTGATCGGTCCCGGCGGCGTCATGATCCTCGGCAGCGACACCAACAAGGGCATCGTCCGCTACACCAAGGGCGGCGCCATGGTGGATGGCGAGTCGCTCAAGCCCGCGATCGACAAGACGTCCTGGCTCGGCGGCGAGGTGCGCAACCAGGTCCGCGCCGCCCTGCCCACCACGAAGATCCCGGTCTACCCGGTCCTCGTGATGGTCGAGGCGAGCGTCCTGTGGAGCGACGGCGCGCTGGACGGCGTCACGATCATCAGCGTCAAGGACATCGTCAAGTACGTCCGGAGCAAGCCCGGGCGGCTCAACCCCGGGCAGGTCGGGCAGGTCGTCGCCGCCGCCCAGCGGCTCTTCCCGCCGTACTCCTCCAACCGGCTCGCCGAGCACGTCGTCGTCGACCGCGACCAGTGGCTCACCCTCATGGACGCCCTGCGCACGATCCGCGAGCGCGGCGGCGACGCCTCCGAGATGCTCGAGCGCCTCGCCCAGATCGAAGCCGACCTCGGCCGCCAGGCCGATCTCATCGACCGCGCCGGCATGCCCCTCGCCCGGGCCGCCGACCAGCCCGACGGCCCGACCGACGGCCCACCGCCCGCTTCCGGGACGGACACGGCGACCGACGCGATCGGCCTGCTGGACATGGACGGAACAGGCACAGCCAAGTCCCTGGAGGGACCCCCGCGAGCCCGCCCCGGCGAGGGCCGGCGCGGTCGCATCCTGGCCGCCGTCCGCCAGCCACGGGGCAGCGAGTCCATCAGCACGTCGAGCCGGCCCCGCGGGGGCGACGGCCCGACGACGGCAAAGGGCGACCAGCCCCCCGCCCCCGGCGACGACCGCGCCCACCCGCCCTCCGGATCCGGATCCGGATCGTAGGCCCGTCCTGCCGGCGCGCCTCGGGCAGCACAGCGACTCGAAGAACCTGACAGCCCCGCGCCCCCAACCGCCCGCACAGCCCTGATCAGCGCCCCCGGCTCACGCCCGGGACCCCATCCTCAAAGATCACCCCACCGCCCCTCCCGAGCAAAGCGTGGTGGTTGGGTGAGTCCTGGCTATCACTGAGCCGCCACACTTATATCGATCTTGCTCCGAGTCGGCCTCGAGGGCCGTCTCGGCGCCTCACCGCGGCCGCCGGCGCCCACCCCGGGCTTCTGGATCTTGTCAGGCGACGCATGGCGGCCGGGTGAGTCCAGGCTGTCGCTGAACCGCCGCACTTTTCTGGATCTTGCTCCGCCGGGCGCTCCGGGGCTGTCCCGGCGCCTCCTCGCGGCGATCGGCGCCCGCCCTCAGGCCGCGCGCCCCGGAGCCCGGAGCCCCGGAGCCCGAGGCCGCAGGATGCCCGAAGCCCCGAGACTCCAAGGCCCCGGCATACCCGTGACGCCGGATGCCCCGCGACCGCGCGGAAGTCGCGGCGGCACCCGTCCTGCATCAGGAGTGACGTCTCGACCACATAAGGTGATACTTGCGGTGTCCGACCCTGCAAGTCCGTCCGACGGAGCAATATTGAGTGGACAGGACTCAGGTTCGTCTGGTTATCCTAAGAGCGTCCATCCTGAGTCGACCGTACTCAAGTCGGATCCGGGCGCGGGCGCGCGCGACCGGAGCCGGGTAGCAGCGAGAGACAGCAGCGCCACAGCCACACCGCCGCAGTCGCACCACCAACATCCGCACCACCAACATCCGCACCAACGCAGCCGCGCACACGACCGACGCTTCGGCGCAGGACGCAGTCCGGGGCTCACACCAACTAGGGCGTCCCGCCGGTCTCCACCAGGCGGGCCAGCATGATCGAGAGGCATACAGACATGGCACGAGCGGTCGGTATCGACCTCGGCACCACGAACTCCGTCGTGAGCGTGCTCGAGGGTGGAGAGCCCACGGTGATCGCCAATGCCGAGGGTTCCCGGACGACTCCGTCAGTCGTGGCCTTCGCGAAGAACGGCGAGGTGCTCGTCGGCGAGGTCGCCAAGCGGCAGGCCGTGACGAACGTCGAGCGGACCATTCGGTCGGTCAAGCGTCACATGGGCACCGACTGGAAGATGACGGTGGACTCCAAGGAGTTCACCCCCCAGGAGATCAGCGCCCGCATCCTGCAGAAGCTCAAGCGGGATGCCGAGGCATACCTGGGTGAGTCGGTGTCCGACGCCGTCATCACCGTCCCGGCCTACTTCGACGACGCCCAGCGGCAGGCGACCACGGAGGCCGGCACCATCGCCGGTCTGAACGTCCTGCGCATCGTCAACGAGCCCACCGCTGCGGCGCTGGCCTACGGGCTGGACAAGGGTGAGAAGGAGCAGACCATCCTGGTCTTCGACCTCGGTGGCGGCACGTTCGACGTGTCCCTGCTCGAGATCGGTGACGGCGTGGTCGAGGTCAAGTCCACCTCCGGCGACACCCAGCTCGGTGGTGACGACTGGGACCAGCGCATCACCGACCACCTGATCAAGACCTTCAACGGCCAGCACGGTGTCGACCTCGGCAAGGACAAGATGGCGCTGCAGCGCCTGCGCGAGGCCGCGGAGAAGGCCAAGATCGAGCTGTCGCAGTCCACCCAGACCTCGATCAACCTGCCGTACATCACCGCGTCGGCCGAGGGCCCGTTGCACCTGGACGTCTCGCTGTCCCGGGCGGAGCTCCAGCGGATGACGCAGGACCTGATCGACCGCTGCAAGGGCCCGTTCCAGCAGGCCGTCAAGGACGCCGGCATCAAGATCAGCGACGTCGACCACGTCGTGCTCGTCGGCGGTTCGACCCGGATGCCCGCCGTCGTGGACCTCGTCCGCGAGCTGACCGGCGGCAAGGAGCCGAACAAGGGCGTCAACCCGGACGAGGTCGTCGCGGTCGGCGCGTCCCTGCAGGCCGGTGTCCTCAAGGGTGAGGTCAAGGACGTCCTGCTGCTCGACGTCACCCCGCTGTCCCTGGGTATCGAGACCAAGGGCGGCATCATGACCAAGCTGATCGAGCGGAACACGACGATCCCGACGAAGCGCTCGGAGATCTTCACCACCGCCGAGGACAGCCAGCCCTCCGTGCAGATCCAGGTCTTCCAGGGCGAGCGCGAGATGGCGGCCTACAACAAGAAGCTCGGCATGTTCGAGCTGACCGGCCTGCCCCCGGCCCCCCGCGGCATGCCGCAGATCGAGGTCACCTTCGACATCGACGCCAACGGCATCGTGCACGTGTCCGCGAAGGACCTGGGCACCGGCAAGGAGCAGTCGATGACGATCACCGGCGGCTCGGCGCTGCCGAAGGACGACATCAACCGCATGGTGCAGGACGCCGAGCAGTACGCCGAGGAGGACCGCCAGCGCCGGGAGGAGGCCGAGACCCGCAACCGCGCCGAGTCCCTCGTGTACTCGACGGAGCGGTTCCTGGCCGAGAACGGCGACAAGATCGAGGCCGGCGTGAAGTCCGACGTCGAGGAGAAGCTCAGCACGCTGCGCGGCGCGGTCGGCGGCACGGACATCGCCGCGATCCGCGAGGCGGCGGACGAGCTGACCAAGGCCAGCCAGGCCATGGGCGAGTCGATGTACGCCCAGGCCGCGGGCGCGCAGGGTGCCCCGGGCGCTCCCGGAGCCGGGGCGGGCCAGGCCGACGACGACGTGGTGGACGCCGAGATCGTCGACGAGGAGGACAAGAAGTGACCTCTGCCCACGGCGAGCACCGGCTGGACGACAGCCGGGCCGGCGGGGACGGCGGCCCGGAGGAGCCCATCGTCAAGGACAGGCGGCGCATCGACCCGGAGACCGGCCAGGTCCGTGGGACCGCCGCCGGTGCGGCCGCCCCCGGCACCGAGCCCCTGGGCTCGGCCGGGGCGGGCCCGGCCGACGCCGACTCCGAGCTGGTCGCGTCGCTGCGCGGCCAGCTGGGCGAGCGGACCGCCGACCTGCAGCGACTCAAGGCCGAGTTCGACAACTACCGCCGGCGCGCCGCGCGCGAGCGCGACGCCGCCGGTGACCAGGCCGTCTCCAAGCTGCTCGGCGGGCTGCTCGGGGTGCTCGACGACATCGGCCGCGCCCGCGACCACGGTGATCTCGAGGGGCCGTTCAAGGCCATCGCCGAGTCGCTGGAGACCGCGCTGGAGTCGACGGGCCTGGAGCGGTTCGGCGCGCCGGGCGAGGTGTTCGACCCGCACCTGCACCACGCCCTGATGCACTCGTACCGGTCGGACGTCGCCGAGACGACCTGCGTGGAGATCTTCCGGGCGGGTTACCGCCGGGGGGACTTCGTGCTCCGGGCCGCGCAGGTCGCGGTCGCGGAACCGTCCGACGACGGCGGTGACCAGCCGTACGACGACGGGCCGGGCGAGGGCATCTCGGACCGGGTGACCGAGGTCGGCCTCGGTGGCGGGCATGACGCCGCCGAGGGTCAGCCGGCCGCCGGCGCGTCTCCCGGAAGGGAGAACGCTCCCCTGCCGGACGACACCGGCAGTGTTCCGGGTCCGGACCGCGGGGGACCGACCGTCAGCGCCGACTGAAGAGATGGCCTACTGAACCATGCCGATGGACCGTTCGCGTGCCTCCCGCCCGGTGCTCAGCGCCGGGCGGGACGGCTCGTTCCGACCTGACCGGCGGCCGGCTGGCCCTCGGCGCCCGGATGCTCCCGATGCCCGCGCGCCGGGCTCTTTCATGACGGAAGGAGGGGCGCCGTGAGTGTTCGCGACATGGTTGAGAAGGACTACTACGCCGCTCTCGGTGTCCCCAAGGACGCGTCCGCGGCCGACATCAAGAAGGCGTACCGCAAGCTCGCCCGGGAGCTGCACCCGGACAAGAACCCCGGGGACGTGAAGGCGGAGGCACGCTTCAAGGAGGTGTCCGAGGCCTACGACGTCCTCTCCGACGAGAACCGTCGGCGAGAGTACGACGAGGCCCGGGCGCTGTTCGCCTCCGGCTCCTACCCGGGTGCGGGTGGGCGCGGCGGCGGCATGGGCGGGTTCGGGACGCCGGGCGGTTACAGCCCGGGTGCCGGGAACCTGAACCTCGACGACCTGCTCAACGGCAACGGCGGCGGCGGGCTCGGCGGGATCTTCGACAATCTCTTCCAGCGGTCACCGACCGGGCGCGCCCCGCGCCGCGGCACGGACATCGCGGCGGAGGTGACCATCTCGTTCGAGAAGTCGCTGACCGGCCTCGAGGCGACGGTGCGGCTGCCCGGGGCCGCCACCTGCGCCACCTGCGCCGGCATCGGGGCCCGCCCCGGGACGTCCCCCCGGACGTGCCCGGTCTGCCGGGGCCTCGGCGTGATCTCCCGGTCTCAGGGCGGGTTCGCGCTGTCCGAGCCGTGCCGCGACTGCCTGGGCAAGGGCAGCCTGATCGACCACCCCTGCCCCGACTGCCACGGCACCGGCCGCCGCGAGCGCGAGCAGCGCATCCGCATCCCGGCCGGGGTCAGCGACGGTCAGCGCCTGCGGGTACGCGGGCGCGGCTCGCCCGGCGAGCGCGGCGGCGCTGCCGGTGACCTCGAGGTCACCGTGCACGTGCAGAGCCATCCCGTGTTCGGGCGGGAGGGCCACAACCTGACGATCAACCTGCCGGTGACGATCACCGAGGCGGCCCTGGGCGCCTCGGTGAAGGTACCGACGATCGACGGCACCCCGCTGACGGTCAAGGTTCCGGCCGGCACCTCGAGCGGACGGCGGCTGCGTGCCCGCAACCGGGGCGTCCCGCGCCCCGGCGGGGAGAACGGTGACCTCATCGTGACGCTCGAGGTGACCGTTCCCAAGCCGTCCGAGCTCTCACCGAAGGCGCGCACCGCGCTCCAGGAGTTCGCGCGGGCGCATCCCGAGGACCCTCGTGAATCCCTGATAGCCCAGATGGAGGGACGGGCATGAACGCGCGTCCGAACCGTACGTCCGATCCGCCGCGCTCCCCGCGCGGCGCGGGGGCAGGCCCCGGAACGAGGGCTGCCGGGCCGGCGGTGGGCGGGGGCCCCGCCGGCATGGGGCCGCCGTCTCCCGGCAGAAACAGCCCCATGAACGGGAGTGGCACGGTGCACGACCCCGGTGCCACCTATTACCAGCCGCCCGGCCCCGCGGCCGGCCCGGCGCACGACGACGACGCCCCGGTGTACGTGATCTCCATCGCGGCGCAGCTCGCCGGGATGCATCCCCAGACACTGCGGTCGTACGACCGGCTCGGGCTGGTGACCCCCGGCCGTACGGCGGGCCGCGGCCGGCGCTACTCCGCCCGTGACGTCGCCCTGCTGCGCGAGGTCCAGCGCCTCTCCCAGGAGGAGGGCGTCAACCTCGAGGGCATCCGGCAGATTCTGCACCTTGGTGCCCAGGTGGTCGCGTTGCAGGCGCAGGTCCGTCAGCTGGCGGAGGAGCTCGCCGAGGCCCGGGCCGACGCGGACCGCCGGGTGGCCGAGGCCCATGCCAGCCACCGGCGCGACCTCGTCCCCATCGAGCGAGGCGCGGTCGTCGTCTGGCGACCGGGCCATCGCCGCTGACCCCGACCCCACCAGACACAGAGTCCGAAGACCAGGTCCGAAGCCCGGTCCGATGCCGACGACAAGTCGGACACGAGTGCCGGTACCGGGCGCCGGTACCGGGCCGGGCAGCGACGCGGCGTCGGTACCCGGACCGGCGCCGCGGTCGCCGGGCAGCTCATCCGGGCGCGGGCCTCGGACCCGTCCGCGTCTCCACAACAACGACACCCCGGCATCTGAAAGCCGGCCATACCGACGCATGTCCAGCAAGTTGAGTGGGAATGACTCAGGTATGCTGAGCGTTGTAGCCGGTGGACGCGGTTCCACGCGATGTCGCGATCACCGAACCGCGAGATCGCGTGGGACCAGTGACTGAAGACCGCACGACATCGGATCGCCTCGAGACACAGGGATCGCCATGAACGCTGACCGTCTCACCGCCCGCTCGCAGGGGGCTCTGTCCTCCGCGATCAGCCGTGCCACCGGCGACGGATCGCCGCTCGTCGACCCGCTGCACCTGCTGACCGCCCTGCTCGAGGCGCCCGACGGTGTCGGTGCCGCCCTGCTGGAGGCCGTCGGCGCCCCGGCGGCGGACATCCGCTCCCGGGCGGAGGCCGCGGTGGGCCGGCTCCCCCGCGCCGCCGGGGCCAACGTGGCGCCGCCGCAGCTGTCCCGGCAGCTCGTCGCCGTCCTGAACAACGCCGAGCGCCAGGCCGCCCGGCTCGGCGACGAGTACACCTCGGTCGAGCACCTGGTCGTGGCGCTCGCGGAGGAGGGCGGGGAGGCCTCGCGCCTGCTCGCCGAGGCGGGCGCGACCCCGGACGCCCTGCGCGGCGCGTTCGACCGCGTCCGCGGCGGCGCCCGCCGCGTCACCAGCAGGGATCCCGAGGGTGCCTACCGGGCGCTCGAGAAGTACTCCATCGACCTCACCGCCCGTGCCCGCGACGGCAAGCTCGACCCGGTGATCGGCCGCGACACCGAGATCCGCCGGGTCGTGCAGGTGCTCTCCCGGCGCACGAAGAACAACCCCGTCCTGATCGGCGACCCCGGCGTCGGCAAGACGGCGATCGTCGAGGGGCTCGCGCTGCGGGTGGCCGCGGGCGACGTCCCGGAGTCGCTGCGCGGCCGGCGGATCGTCTCGCTCGACCTCGGCTCGATGGTCGCCGGCTCCAAGCTGCGCGGTGAGTTCGAGGAGCGGCTGACCTCGGTGCTCACCGAGATCCGCGAGGCCGAGGGCCAGATCATCACCTTCATCGACGAACTGCACACCGTCGTCGGCGCCGGCGCGGCCGAGGGCGCGATGGACGCCGGCAACATGCTCAAGCCGATGCTCGCCCGCGGTGAGCTGCGCATGATCGGCGCGACCACGCTGGACGAGTACCGCACCCGCATCGAGAAGGACCCGGCGCTGGAGCGCCGCTTCCAGCCCGTCATGGTCGGGGAGCCGTCCGTGGAGGACACGATCGGCATCCTGCGCGGGCTCAAGGAGCGTTACGAGGTTCACCACGGGGTGCGGATCACCGACTCGGCGCTGGTGGCCGCGGCCACCCTGTCCGACCGGTACGTCACCGCCCGGTTCCTCCCCGACAAGGCGATCGACCTGATGGATGAGGCGGCGTCCCGGCTACGGATGGAGATCGACAGCCGGCCGGTCGCCGTCGACGAGCTCGAGCGGGCCGTGCGCCGTCTCGAGATCGAGGACATGGCGCTGTCGAAGGAGAACGACGACGCGTCCCGGGAACGGCGCGACCGGCTGCAGCGCGAGCTGGCGGAGAAGCGCGAGGAGCTCTCCGCGCTGACCGCGCGGTGGCAGCGGGAGAAGAACTCCATCTCCGAGGTCCAGAAGATCAAGGAGGAGCTGGAGAACGCCCGCCGCGCCGCCGAGATGGCCGAGCGCGACCTCGACCTCGCCAAGGCCGGTGAGCTGCGGTACGGAACGATCCCGACGCTGGAGAAGCGGCTCGCCGAGGCGACCGGCGCGCTCGCCGGATCGGACTCGCCCGGCGGGGCGATGCTCAGCGAGGAGGTCGGTCCCGACGACGTCGCCGAGGTCGTCGCGTCGTGGACGGGCATCCCCGCCGGTCGCATGCTCGAGGGCGAGACGAGCAAGCTCCTGCGCATGGAGACGGAGCTGCACCGTCGCGTGATCGGGCAGGACGAGGCCGTGCGCACCGTGGCGGACGCCGTCCGCCGCGCGCGGGCCGGCATCGCCGACCCGGACCGGCCGACCGGGTCGTTCCTCTTCCTCGGGCCGACGGGTGTGGGCAAGACGGAGCTGGCCAAGGCGCTCGCCGACTTCCTGTTCGACGACGAGCGGGCGGTCGTGCGCATCGACATGAGCGAGTACGCCGAGAAGCACTCGGTGGCGCGGCTGATCGGCGCGCCTCCCGGCTACGTCGGCTTCGAGTCCGGCGGCCAGCTCACCGAGGCGATCCGGCGCCGCCCGTACAGCGTGATCCTGCTCGACGAGGTCGAGAAGGCGCACCCGGACGTCTTCGACGTGCTGCTCGCCGTGCTCGACGACGGCCGGCTGACCGACGGCCAGGGCCGCACGGTCGACTTCCGGAACACCATCCTGATCCTGACCTCGAACCTGGGGTCGGTCTACATCGCCGACCCGACTCTGCCCCCGCAGGTCCGCCACGATTCGGTGATGGTCGCCGTGCGCGACGCCTTCAAGCCGGAGTTCCTGAACCGGCTCGACGACGTGCTGGTCTTCGAGCAGCTCGGCCGGGACGATCTGACGAAGATCGTCGACATCCAGATCGACCGGCTGCGCAGGCGGCTGGCCGACCGCCGGATCTCCCTCGAGGTGACCGACGCCGCCAAGGTCTGGCTCGCGGACTCCGGCTACGACCCGGTGTACGGGGCGCGGCCGCTGCGCCGCCTGGTGCAGACCTCGATCGGCGACCAGCTCGCCCGCGAGCTGCTGGCCGGCCAGATCAGGGACGGCGACGGGGTCGTGGTCGACGTGGACGGGCAGCGCTCGGCGCTGAGCGTCCACTCCGCGGCCCGTGCGCAGGCCATCTGAGCACGCGCGGCCGGGGCTGGCCGGGGCCGGTCGGCCCCGGCCGGTGCCGGGCCGTCACTGGGCGGCGATCTTGCGTTCCACCTGGCCGGTCAGCGTGGCGAGCAGGGCCGGATCCGCCGGCTGGAACGGCGTGACCAGAGTGATCGTCCCCTCCGCCCGACCGGTGAGGATCATGATCAGGTCGACGTAGGTGCGGAAGCTCTGCTGCTGCGCGGTGACGGTGTCGATGGTGACCGTGATCCGGTCGGTCGCCCCGGGCGGCGGCGGTACCGTCTCCGTGCCGATCAGGGTGGCCCCGAGCTCGTCGGAGTCGAGCTCGTCGACGAGGGCCCGCCCGTAGCACCCGGCGAAGCGGTCGAGCCGGACGATCTCCCGATGCCCCGCGACGGTGGCGGTGTCCGCGTAGACCGACGCGAAGGAGCGGAGATCCGCCCCGCTGGTGTCGTGGGTGAAGACGGGGCCGTCGGCGTCACCGGTCGACGAGGCGCCGATCTGCGCGTCGGTCGCCTCGGCGCACGTCGCCACCGCGCCGTCGAACATCGACGACGGTGCGCTGCCGACCGAGTTGGGGCCACTCGCCGGCTGCGGCGGGTCCTGGCTGAATCCCGTGGTCTCCGGGCCGGCGGTGAGCACGAAGTCCGCCGCCGTCAGCGGCGACGGCGCTGGTGACGGCGTCCGCCGGCCGCCCGCGCCGTTCGCGCCGTTGGTCCCGCCCCGGTTGACGTCCTCGACGCCGACGTTGGCCTCGGTCGAGTCGCTGCGCCGGTCCGCCTCGCGGGCCCGGGTGGAGCTCCCGCCGGTACAGGCGGTCGCGACGACGAGCAGCGCCAGCAGGCCGACGCCGGCCCGCAGAGCCATCAACATCCCGGGAATCCACGGCCGCCGGCCGGGGGCTCCCGCACGCGGTATTTCCGTTGATTTCATCGCTCTCACAACAAGAATGGTACGTCGGGTCATCGCCACGGATAACCCGTTAATACTGTCCATCCAACGACAAGAAACCCCGCCCCGACCGCCGACGAATGGCTATCCGTATACAGAGTTTCGTATCGTGCAGCGTTGACGTCCACCGGCGACGACCCCCGCGAACCACGAGCGGTGACCATCAGGCACCGAGCGGTCGGTGGTGCGCGGCACCACGGCCTAGAGTTGGCGGATGATTTCACCCGGTCCGGGCCTGGCCGTCTCCGCCGAGGTCTCGGCGGCGCTGACTGCCGGCCGGCCGGTGGTCGCCCTGGAGTCGACGCTGATCGCCCATGGCCTGCCGCGCCCGCGCAACCGCGCGGTCGCCGTGGAACTGGAGGAGATGCTGCGCGAGCGCGGCGTCACCCCCGCGACGGTCGCAGTGATCGACGGAGTGCCCACCATCGGCCTGGACGACGCCACGCTCAGCCGCGTCGCCGACGACCCGGCAGTGGCCAAGGCGTCCGTGCGCGACCTGCCCGCCGCCGCCGCACTGAGGCGCACCTGCGCAACCACGGTCGCGTCCACGTCGATGCTGGCCGCCCGTGCGGGCATCCGGGTGTTCGCGACGGGTGGGCTCGGCGGCGTGCACCGCGGGGCGGGCGAGTCCTTCGACGAGTCCGCCGACCTGCCGACGCTGGGCGGCACCCCGATCACCGTCGTCAGCGCCGGCGTCAAGTCGATCCTGGACGTCGGCGCGACCCTCGAGCGGATGGAGACCCTCGGGATCACGCTGCTGGGCTGGCGCACCTCGGAGTTCCCGGGTTTCTACCTCCCGGGCTCCGGCCACCGTCTGGACTGGCGGGTGGACGACGCCCGGCAGGTGGCCGGCACCATGGCGGCCCGCGACCGCCTCGGGCTGACGTCCGCGATCGTGGTCGCGAACCCGGTGCCGCGCGAGCAGGCGCTCGACCCCGGCGTCCATGACCGGGTGCTCGCCGAGGCGCTGCGCCGCGCCGAGGCGGGTGGGCTGCGCGGGAAGGCCGTCACGCCGTTCCTGCTGGAGACCTTCCACACCGAGACCGCCGGCGCGAGCCTGGAAGTGAATGTCGCCGTAGTACGGAGCAATGTGGCGGTCGCGGCCGAGATCGCGACCGCCTGGGCCGCCGGCTGACCACCTGGGCCAGCCACGGGATTGCTGGATCTGGAGCTTTCCGGAAATCTGGTCGGCGATACGCTGCAGATGGACCTGCGGCGGGGTGTTGTCGACGTTCACGTAGTTGACCAAAACCTCGACCTGCCCCTCGAAGAAGAAGACGTTGTCCAGAACCAGGCCCACGGTCTCGCCGCCGGCCGTCACACCCATGGAAATGCGCAGTAGCCCGCTCGCCCCCGCGGGCGGGGCCGGAGACTCGGCGGCGACGATCTCGACCGTGGCCCCGCTGCCGGTGTCGGCGTCGAACTCCGCCTGCATTGTCTGGCCGAAGCATTCGGCGAACCGCGGATTGTTCAGGATCTCCAGGTCGGCGGCGACCTTTTCCTCAGTCACGATCTGCGCTGAGGACGGCATCGTCACGAGCTCGTCGACGTCGCTGGTGAAGTCCGGGCCGTCGGCGGTGTCCAGGTGCTCGTCGCTGAACTGCTCGGCGGGTATGCCGAGGCACTGCGCCACCTGGACCATGGCCAGGTCGTCGGAGTTCGACTGCGGGTCCGCGGGCGAGTCGGTGAACCCGGCCGTGATCGCGCCCTCGGTGAGCACGTAGTCCTCGGCTCGCAGCGTGGGCTCGGCCGGGGTCCGGGAGACGACCGATGCCTGGGACGGGCCGGGCGGCGCGGAGGTCGCCGCGGGCACGAGCCCGCCGCGCCGCTCCCGCTGCTCTGGCACGAGGCCACGATCCCGAATTCCGCACGCCCATCGTTGAACCCCCAAGAATGGCGGCCCGAGTCGATTAGTCGGACCGTGAATTCCGCGTCATTGCGGTTGCCCGGCGCATTGGCGGCCCCATCAACGATGCCGCATAAATACGACTGCGGACACCATGATTTCTGTCGTCGTAGGGACAGCCGGCGGCCAGTCGGGGAGCTTGGTACCCCCCTTGACATGGCCGGGCGTTTCCACCATTCGCACCGCATCAACCGTTCGCACCCCGTCAAAGGCGGTGCGCGACCGATCGGACACGCGACCGATCAGACGCGGAGCGTCTCGGCCGCGAGCGACAGGCGATGTACGTCGTAGCTGGGTGGGCGTCCGAAGCTCCGAGCTGGCAGCATCAGGAGGGATACCGGCGGGACACGGGAGGAGGACACGCCTGATGGGCCTGCCGCGTCCCAGTGCCACGCTCCGCACGCGGCGGTTCCGCTGGGCGGTCGTCCTGGTGTGGCTGCTGATCGGCGTCGCCGTCAGCCCGCTCGCGTTGATGCTCACCGACGCCGAGACCAACGACGCGGCCGCCTTTCTCCCCGAGGGCGCCGAGTCGACCCGTCTGCTGGAGGCCCAGCGGCAGCTCCCCGGCGGTGACGCCGTGCCGGCGGTGGTCGTCCTGGCCCGTGACGGCGGCCTGACCAAGGCCGACCTGGACGTCGCGACGACGTTGCGCACCGATCTCGCCGGTTTCGCGGCGACGACGATCCCGGGAGTGATCCCCGCTCCGGATCATCGCGCGGTGATCATCACCGTCCCGATGCCGCAGACCACGGACGCCGACCGTTTCACCGCCGACGTGGCGCGCATGCGGACGATCGCCAAGCAGGCCGCCGCCGTGGAACCAGGCCTGGATTCCGCGGTCACCGGGCCCGCGGGCCTGGTCTCCGACACCTACGACGTGTTCGTGAAGATCGAGGGCGCGCTGCTGCTCGTGACCGCGTCGATCGTGGCCGTGATCCTGCTCGCGGTCTACCGAAGTCCGTTCCTGTGGGTCGTGCCGCTGCTGTCCGTCGGCATCGCCGACCAGACCGCGGCCGGACTGATCTACCTTCTCGCCGAGCACGCCGGGCTCACGGTGAACGGCCAGAGCGCCGGCATGCTGCGGGTGCTCGTCTTCGGCGCCGGCACCGACTACGCGCTGCTGCTCATCTCCCGCTACCGCGAGGAGCTGACCCGGCACGCCGAGCCGGCCACCGCGATGCTGGTCGCGCTGCGCCGGGCCGGCCCGGCGATCCTGGCGTCGGCGGGCACAGTGATCATCGGCATGCTGTGCCTGCTGCTGGGCGAGCTGAACTCGCACCGCGGGCTGGGCCCGGTCTGCGCGATCGGGATCGCGGTCGCGCTGGTCACCATGCTCACGCTGCTGCCGGCGGCGATGGTGGTCGGCGGGCGACGGCTGTTCTGGCCGTTCGTGCCACGTCTGGGCCAGGCGGAGCGGTCGGTGGAGGCCGGCGCGTGGGCGCGCGCCGGCGCCGTGATCGGGCGCCGCCCGCGGACGGTCTGGGTCACCACCGTGGCCGTGCTGGGCGCGCTCGTCATCGGCATGCTCGTCCTGCCCGGCGTCCTGCGCCAGGACCAGGCCTTCCGCGACAACGTCGAGTCGGTCCAGGGCCAGCGTCTGGCCGAGCGGAGCTTCCCGCCGGGCGTCACCGCGCCCACGTTCGTGGTGGCGAACAGCGCGCGCGCCGATGCCGTGGCCGAGGCGGTCCGCGCGACTCCCGGCGTGGCCGCGGCGGCGGAGAGCGGGCGGACGTCCGAGCTCGTCCAGTTCCTGGTCGTGCTCGACGCGCCGCCGGACAGTCCCGAGTCGTTCCGGACGGTGGAGAAGCTGCGCACGACCGTGCACGCGCTGCCCGGCGCCGACGCCCTCGTCGGCGGCAACACCGCCGTCAACCTGGACGTCCGGGACGCGGCCGTGCGGGACCGCGAGCTGATCATTCCGGTCGTGCTCGTCGTGGTGCTGCTCATCCTCGGGCTGCTGCTGCGTTCCGTCGTCGCGCCGCTGCTGCTCATGGGCACGGTCGTGCTGTCGTTCTTCGCCGCCCTCGGCGCGAGCGCGCTGGTCTACCGCTACGTCTTCGACTTCCCCGGCATCGATCCGGCGCTGCCGCTGATCGGTTTCATCTTTCTGGTGGCGCTCGGCGTCGACTACAACATCTTCCTGATGACCCGGGTGAAGGAGGAGACCGAGCGCACCGGGCACGCCGCCGGTGTCCGCCGTGGCCTCGCGGTGACGGGCGGGGTCATCACCTCGGCCGGGGTCGTGCTCGCCGCCACGTTCGCCGTGCTGCTCATCTTCCCGCTGGTCCAGCTCGCCGAGGTCGGTTTCCTGGTCGCCTTCGGCGTTCTGCTCGACACGCTTGTGGTCCGCTCGGTGCTCGTGCCGGCGCTCGCGCTGGACGTCGGCCCCGTCGTGTGGTGGCCCAGCCACCCGGAACGCGCCCGGCCCCCCGGCCCAGTCACCGGCCAGCTCACCGGCCACGAGACGCTCGCTGACTTCGGAGCGCTCGGTGTTCCCCTGAGCGCGATGGAGCCCGCGGCTGGCATGACCGGGGCTGGCGTGGCCGGGGCCGACGAGGCCGCGACAGGCGGCGACCCGACGGGTGAGAACGGGCGGACCGCGCAGGACACACCGGCCACGGACGACGAGGTGGGGGTCACCGCGAGCCGGCGGGCCACGAACCGGTAAACAAGCCGCGGGCACCCCAGGGGGTGGGGCCACCGGGCCCGGACAACGGCCCGGTGGTGGTTCCGACGTGGCCGTCGCGCCGCGAAACGGCTCAGTGTGCCACGCGCAAGACCTTATGGTTGCGAGATGCACACAGCTCCGGCCGATACCCCTGGCCCGGGGTGGAGCTCCCATTCCTGGCGGATCGACCCCGGTGGCTGGCGGGGCCTGTCACCGCAGCTGCGCCGCCTGCGCCGGCTGCTGCTGCTGATCGGCGCCATCCCGGTGATCGTGCTGGTCAGCCTGATCGGCGGGGCGTTCCTGGGGCTGCCCGGGCTGGCGGTGGGGGCCGTGCCGACCGCGGCCACCGTGTGGGGCTGGCGCTCGATCGGCCGGGCCTGGAGCGCCTGGCGCTACGCCGAGCGCGAGGACGACCTCCTGATCAGCCACGGCACCTTCGTCCGGAGGCTGGTCGTCGTCCCCTACGGCCGCATGCAACTGGTGGACGTCACCGCCGGGCCGCTGGCGCAGCGGTTCGGCATCGCGCAGGTGCGGCTGCACACCGCCGCGGCCACCACGGACGCCGTGATCCCCGGACTGTCACCGGTCGAGGCGGCCCGGCTGCGGGATTCGCTGACCGAGCGCGGCGAGGCCCAGGCGGCCGTCCTGTGACCAGGAACGTCCGGTGAGCGGGGCAGGGCTCGCGGGCACGGCAGGGCCAGCGACCAGGGCCGCGTTATGACGAGAGCCGAGCCGGAGCCGTCTGTCGAGGACGCGGCTCCGCCGCTCCAGCCGCCGCCCGCCGGTGCGGAGCCGGACGACGGCTACCACCATCTTCATCCGCTCACGCCACTGCTGCGCGGTTGGCTGCTGGTGGCGGCGGTCGCCGTCAGTATTCTGAAGAACTTCGCCGAGGAACTGACGGTTCGCAGTGTCACGCTCACCCTCTCCGCGCTGCTGCCCGCGGCCTCGGCATACGGCTACTGCGCCTGGCGGTTCACCCGTTACCGCGTGGAAGCCGAGGATCTGCGGCTGGAGACCGGCCTGCTGATCAAGCGTATCCGGCATGTGCGGCTCGACCGCATCCAGTCGGTGGACGTCGCCCAGCCGCTGATCGCCCGGGCGACCGGGCTCGCCGTGCTGCGGCTGGACCTCGCCGGCACGCACGACGGGGACGCGGAGGAATCCGGCACGAGGCTCAGCTACCTCTCGCTCGAACGCGCGAGGCTGCTGCGGGCGGAGCTGCTCGCCCGCGCAGCCGGCGTGGCGCCCGGAGCCGGAGAGGCACCCGAACGCCCGCTCGCGTACGTTCCGCCGCTGCGCCTGGCAGCCGCGATCACGCTCTCCCCCGCACCGTGGCTGGCACTCGGCGCGGCCTTCATCCTGGTCACCCCGGCCCTGCTCACCGGCACCTTCGCCGGGTTCATCGCGGTCGCGCCCGCGCTGGTCGGAGTGTGGCGGACGACCTTCGACCGCTTCGCGACCAGCTTCCGGTTCACGGTGTCGGAATCGCCGGACGGCCTGCGCATCCGCGGCGGCCTGCTCGACCGCGCCCATCACACCGTGCCGCACGGCCGGGTCCAGGCGGTGAGCCTGCGCGGCTCGCCGCTGTGGCGCTGGCTCGGCTGGGTGGAGCTCCAGATCAACGTCGCCGGCGACGCCCGGAGCATGCTGCTGCCCGTCGCCCCCCGCGGGCAGGCCGTGAACGTGATCGAACGGCTGCTGCCGGCCGTGGACGTCGACGGCATGGCGCTGCCGCGCCCGCCGGGCCGGGCCCGGCTGATCGCGCCGGTCCGGTGGCGCCGGATGCGCTGCGGCGCGGACGACCGGGTGTTCGTCGTCCGCGGCGGAGTGCTGTGGCAGCGCACCGACATCATTCCGCACGGCAAGGTGCAGAGCATCCGGGTCGTGCAGCACCCGGCCCATCGCCTGCTGCGCCTCGCGGACGTCCACCTCGACTGCGCGGGCGGCCCCGTGCGGATCCACGCCCGGCTGCTGGACGTCCGCCAGGCACACGCGATCGCGGCCGCGCAGGCCGAACGCTCCCGGCTCAGCCGGGTCGCCGCCGTGCCGATCGTGACCGGCTCGCCGGCCTGGACGCCGCTGCGCCCCCTGTCCGGGGCACGCGACCCCGACGCGGTGCACTGAGCCACCGGCCGGCCACCGGCCAGGCGCCGCCGGTGATCAGCGGGCCCGGCGGGCCGACGTCACCCGAAGGTCGGGAACTCCGGGCCGAAGACGGTGCCCCACAGGCTGACGGCCTCCTCGTGGTCCCCGGCGCGCTCGGCCGCGACCGCCTTGGCCGAGTAGGTGCGTGCCTGGCGGACGAAGGCGCCAAGATCCTCGAGGTCGTCCTGGCGAAGGTAGCTGGACAGGTCACCGCGGATGTCGGACGGATCGCCGACCACGAGGCCGACCTCGTCCATGTGCCGGAACACCTCGGCGAGGCCCTGGCGCGTGTTGAGACCGCGGCCCGCGAGCACCTGCCCCGCGAGCGCCTCGATGTGGAACGAGCGCAGGTGGCTGCCGCACACCCGGTTCCACGCCTTGAGCAGCCGGACCGCCGAGATGACCCGCGGGCCGAGGTCCATCGTCCAGCTCGCGTGCCGCTCCGGCCGGGTCGGCAGCCAGCCGCCCACCCTGTCCGGGATGACGTAGCCGGCGCGGGGGTGGTCGAAGGCCGGCACGAGGTGGACGTCCGGCGCGGCGTCGTAGACGATGCGCAGCGCCTGGCCGCGGGTGCCGATCGTCTGCACCCGGTCGCCACCGATGGCGTTGCGGACGCAGACGAGCAGGTCGCGAGAATCCCACCGGAAGCGCTTCCACGCGCTGTTCGCCGCGCTGAAGACCACGAAGATGTCCACCTCGTCGAGCGGACGGATCATCGTGTCGCGCCCGGCGGACCCGATCGTGGCCACGCCCACCAGGGGCAGCGCGCAGCGCGGCGGGAAGATCGACCGCAGTGCCCGCTCCGCCTCCGCCCGTCGGTCGTCGATCACCGCGCGGTCGTCGTCACCGAGCCGGACCATGTCGTCCAGCTTGGCGAAGGCGCGGGCAGTCGTGCCGACCAGCAGCGGACCGGTCATCGGGCCGGTCATCGGATTGATCGGAGACGCGCCGGTCACGGCGGGCCCGGGCGGCGGTGCCGTCGCCTGCTCGCCCGCGGGGAACAGCGGGTTCGGCTCCCCCGGCCCGGGCCCCGCCGGCCGCCGCCAGTGCGGCGGAATGATCAGATGGTCGTACGTGACCTCGCTCGACCGTGTTCCGGTAGGAACTTCCCGACGGGCATCCACGCTCATCGTGCAGACCTCCCAGGGCGCAGGTGACGCCGGACGTGCGGGCTCCCTCCCCATTGCGACGCGCCGCCCGCGGCCCGTCGCAGATGCCCCCGCCGGGGCCGGGCGGGCCGGCTACCGGTTGCGACATCGGTTCCTATGGTGCCCCAGGACGTCACGATCTGAACAGGGGGCCGCGGTGTCGGCGTGTCCGGCCCGGCCCCGCCGTCTCACGGAACCATGAAAAACCTGTGTCGGATAGCCGACACCCCAGCCTCCGGGGGCTCTCAGAAATACCACCCCCGGGGGGTGAGGGAAAGAGGGTGACCAGGGCCGATGGCACGTTCGGGCGATCGGCCGCTGGACAGCGGGCGCCTGGAGCGTCAATGCCCGGGGCCGCGCCACCGGCTCGCGCCGCGGCGCCCGCGGACACCCAGGCCACTCGACACGCCGACGATGTTAACTCTAAGTAACGATGTATGCCGGGTCACGCGGCGATCGTCAGACCACTGCCAGGCCATCCCGGGCTGCCCGCCGAGGCCCGGCCATTCCGGATGTCCCCCACTGCCAGGTCATCCGCGGCATTCAGGTGACTGGCCGACCATCCGTGACATCCGGGGCGGGGCAGCCGACGGCGTCAGCCGGGCGGCGGGCGGATCCACAGCCGACGGCGTTCGGTGAGCAGCACGCCGGTGGGCACGAACGCCGTCGACTGGGCGAGCCGCTTCGCGGCGGTGTCCCCGACGCGGACCCTCGTCCCGACCAGAACCCCCCGGTACTCCAGCCAGCTTGCGACGGCCCGGACAGCCTCCGCGGCGTACCCGTCGCGCCGGTGGGCGGCGCTCACCCGGACGCCGACCGCGGCCCGGGCGGCATGCATGTCGGCGGCGAGCAGACCGAGCGCCGTGCCGTCGTCCGCACGCAGCACCCAGGTCAGGATTCCCCGGCCGGCACCGATCCTGCGCCGCAGCTCCCGGCGGACACCCGTCGGGTCCGTGGCGACCGAGTCGGCCGGCGTGGAATCGGCCGGCGCGGAGTCGACCGCGCCGCCGAACAGCTCGCCGGCCGCCAGCCGGACAGGCGCGCCGTGGTTGGCGGCGACCATCGCCTGCGCGAGCTCCTCGGCGACGAACCCGGCGTTCCAGACGGTGAGGGGGAGTGCGCGCAGCCGCGCGGTGGTGAGGGTTGGACCCTCACCCACGGCGGGCCGGCTCCGGGACCCCCAGCAGGCCCCGGTCGCGCAGCCAGGAACCCGTCCGCCGCATGCCCTCGTCGAGGTCGACCTCGCCCCGCCAGCCGACGAGCGCGGCGATCCGGTCCCCGGAGACCGTGCCGCGCCTGGTGACGTCCTGGATCGTCAGCGGGCCGAGGTCGACCCGGACACGCGGGTCCACGTTGGCCATGAGGGCCGCGCCGATCCCGCGCAGCAGGCCCGGACGGCCCCCCGCGGACGCCGACTGCCGGCTCGGCAGCCGGTCGACGGCGTCGACGACCTCGCACAGCCGCGCAGGCACGGACCGGGGCGCCCGCACCTGCGCCATCGCGGCGTACCGCCCGAAGAATTCGGCCACCGTCGCCGGGCCCGGACCGGTCACGTGCAGCACCTGGCCGGTCACCACCTCGCCCGGGGCGGCCGCGACGGCCATCACCGCGCTCACCACGTCGTCGACGTGGACGGGGCTCAGCATGCCGCGCCCGCCGTCGACGAGGACGAACCGGCCGGCCCGCATCAGCAGCACGGGCCACAGCGTCCAGCGGCCGGCGCGCGGGCCGTAGGCGTCGGCGATCCGCAGCACGGTGACGGGGGCCCCGTGGGCGGCGGCCGCGCTGACGGTCTGTTCGGCGGCGGCGATCGCGTCGGCGCGCGGCTCGCCGGTGAGGCCGACCGGCGCGGACTCGTCGGCCGCGTGCGGTGCGTCGTCGCCGAGCGCGCTCACGCAGGACAGGTGGACCACGCGGCGGACACCAGCGCGCTGGGCCGCGTCGAGCACCGTCGCGGTCCCGCCGAGCAGCACCCTGCGCATCTGCGCGGTGGTGACGCCGCTGGGCGGGGTTGCCCGGCCGGCCCGCACCGGCGCCAGCTCCCCGACTCCGCCCATGCCCACGGCGGCGGCGTGCACGAGCAGGTCAGCGCCCTCGAGCGCCTTCTCCCAGCTCCCGGACGTCGTGACGTCGGCCAGGGTGACGCCCGGCGCGCGCCGCACGTCGAGCCCGATGACCTCGTCACCGCGCCGGCGGAGCTCATGCGCCACGGCGCCGCCGAGGAATCCGGCCGCGCCGGTGACCACCGACCGCACCACGCTCGCCCTCCCTCACCCGCTTCGCGGCCAGCCGGCCGGCGCCGACCCACGCACACCGGCGGCTGGTTACCCGACCCGGCCCGTTCCGGACCAGACGATACGTGATCTTTTGGTGTCCGCTCTGCCGGCGGAGTCGGCCGGCCTGAGCATGATGGCGAGCGATAGTACCGGGCCCGATGAGGGCGCCTGGTTCTGGGCCGGCGCGGGCCGCCGTCCGGGCCGCCGTCCGGGACCCTCCGGAGCGGTTTCGAGACGCCACCCGAAGGCCACAGAAAAGGGTCAGCAAAAGACCACCGGCGGGATGGGTCGCCCGATTGGTGCCGCTACGGCGAGCCGAAATCCTGGACCCAGTAGGTGCCGTAGTCACCTCCGGTGGCGAACCCGACACCGATCTGGCTGAGCGAACAGTTCAGGATGTTCGCCCGGTGGCCGGGGCTCGCCATCCAGTCCGCGACGACGTCGGCCGGGGTCCGCTGGCCGGCCGCGATGTTCTCCGCCGCGATCGAGAAGACGTAGCCCGCCGCCGCGATCCGGTCGAAGGGCGACCGCCCGTCCCGGCCGGTGTGGTCGAAGTAGTTCCGGGCCGCCATGTCCGCGCTGTGCTCCTGGGCCGAAGCCGCCAGGCGGGCGTCGACCGTGAGGGCCGGGCAGCCCGCGGCCGAGCGCTGGGCATTGGTCCGTGTGACGACCTCCTCGATCAGCGCGGCCGTCGCCGCCGACCCGGCACCGCCGCCCGCGCCGGTCGGGGTCCCGGCGAGCCGGGCGCCGGAGGCGACGGGGGCCGGTGCCGGCCCGGCCACCGTGCCCGCCGCGGTGCTCGCGCCCGCCGCCGGCTCGGCGCCCGACGGCGAACCGGCGCCCGTCGGGGAGCCGGACACTCCCGCGGAGGCCGACCCGGCAGGGCCGGCCGGCGTACCCCGGGGCGTGCCGTCGCCCGGATCGGCGGCGGCCGCTGACCGCGGCGCGGCTCCGCCCGGAGCCGTCTGGTCCGCCCCGGGCGGGAGGAGGTTCGCGACGGGCACCCGGCCGGTGCGGACCAGCGGGGCGTGCGTCGCGCGGAAGATCACCTCGGACAGGGTGTAGTCGCCGTTCGGCAGCTGCCGGGTGTCGATGCTTGCCTCGAACGGCTCGCCCATCGCCCACCGGGTCACGTTCACGGGGCCCGAGAGCAGGTAGAGGACCCAGGGCTCGCCCGGTGCCGAGCCCGGTTGCCCGTCGGCGGCCATGATCGCGAGCAGTGCGGGATCGGCCCGCAGCACCAGCACACCGCTCACCGGCCCCCGGTCGGCCGGCCACACCGGATCGGCGGGCGACCCGCCGTACCCGGCCAGGGCGCCCCGCCCGCTCCGCGACGCGCTGCCAGGCGGTGCGCCGACGGCATCCGTGCCCGCGGTGTGATCCGCGGTGCCCGCACCGGTCCCGCCCGCGACAACCCTGTTGGCCCCGGAGAGGCCATGGCCCGCCGCGCTCGACATCGAGGGGACCTCGCCCGAGGCTGCCACGAGCCCGAGCGTGACCAGCGTCAGCGCCACCAGCCCCGCGGCGGCGCGCAGCCCGCCCGCCCGCCTGGGCGTGGGACGTCTTCGGTGCCGCCGACCACGGACCACGTCCTGGACCGGGCCCGCGGGGCCGGCCGGGTCCGCGGCGCGCGAACTCCGCGCACGCCGGGCCGGCCGCGCACGCGAGCTCGGTAGCGCATGCGAGCCCGGCCGTACACGCAAGCCCGGACCGGACGGCGCAGCCCGGTCACGTTCAGGACGCTCTGAGTACATTCGGACCCTCTGTGTGATCGGCTTGCCGGCCGCTCGCTCACCCGAAGAGACTAGCGATCTGTAGCCGTAGGGGTCCGGCCGGGCCAGGACGAACCCACCGACCAGGCATATAAGGGGTCAGTCCGAGGTGGTCCCGTCGCCGGGATCTCCCGGGACCCGCTCAGTGCGGGCTGGTCCCGCTGGAGCCGCCCAGGCCCCGCGGCCGCGCTACCCGCCGGCGGAACAGCTCACCGACCGCCCCCGCCAGGACGGACACGACGATGACCACCAGCGCGATCCACAGCGCCGCGTCCCGCAGGCCCGGGATCGAGGCGGCCTCGTAGCCCAGCAGGGTCAGGCCCGTCCCCCAGACGACGGCACCGATGACCACTGCCACGCCGAACCGGTGCCGCGGCATCGCCACCGCGCCCGCCAGCACCGGAGCGAACGTCCGCGCCCAGGGGACGAACCTGGCCGCGATCAGGGTCACCGCGCCGAACCGACGGTAGAACTCCTCGGTTCGGCCGAGTGCCCGCGCGTGTCGGCGTTCCAGGTAGGGCCGGCCCAGGTGGCTGCCGGTGGCATAGCCCACCACAGCGCCGGCGCTGGCCACCACCGCGACACCGACCGCGACCACGACGATTGACACGTCCGCGGCCGGATCCGCGGCGACCAGACCGGCGGCGAACAGGATGGTGTCCCCTGGAAGCCAGAAGCCGACCAGGATCCCGCTCTCCGCAAATATCACCGCGAAGAGGATGACGTAGAGGGTCATCCCGGCGAAGGACCCTAGGACATCTCCAGGGTCGCCTAGCAGGGGGAGACTCGTGACCTCAGACATGCCACCCACAATCGCATCCAGCGGCGGCGTACAGGGCTCGGCGGGCCCGCCCGACAGGGGGATCATGACCCGCACCGACCCGCCCAACCCGCCGCCCGGCCCCGCCAGGCCGCCGCTCACCGACGCCGAGCACCAGGCCCTCACCGAGCACCTCGCCGACGTCGCCGGGGGCGCGAACCTCGCCCTCGTCGCGCTATCGCGCACCGTCGGCCAGCCGCCGCGGATCAGCCGCGCG